>CAJWBT010000224.1 GCA_913020235.1 uncultured Chloroflexota bacterium | reverse complement strand
TTTCCCACCCCATCTGCTGGAAGTTGACGATGTCCGTCTCCATGAAAACGGCGCAGCCGAAGTTGAACACGGGAAGCCGCTCAGCGGAGAACGCCACGTCGGCATACTCCTCCACTGAATAGCCGAACCTTTCGGCGGTGTTCTGAAGGAAATAGCCATTGCCGGCGGAGCACTGGGTATTCAGCTTGAAGTCCTTGACCTTGCCGTTGCTGAGAACGATGACCTTGATGTCTTGGCCGCCCACATCGACGATGACGTCCACATCGTCGTAGTAGTGCAGGGCGGACTTGGTGTGGGCCACCGTCTCCACGATAGCCACGTCGGCCGCCAGGGCCTCTTTCAGCATGTCCTTGGCGTAGCCGGTGGTTCCAACCCCCAGCACGGAGAGGGTGGCTCCCTGGTCTTCCACGTGCTCCCGAAGGTTCTTCAAGATGTCCTGGCTATCCGCCAGTGGGTTGCCCTTGGATAGCTGGTAGGCTGTGGCCAGCACGTTGCCGTCCGGGTCCATGAGAACGCCCTTGGTCGAGGTGGAGCCGCCGTCGATGCCGATGAAAGCCCTGACCTCCCGACCGGGGAGGAAAGAAGCCGGGCGCCATGGTTCCTTGGCGAAGGCCTGCTTGAACTCCGCCAACTCCTCTTCGGTCCGCCACAGCCCCACGTCTCCCGACGCTTCCCGCAACCGGGTACGGCCCACCTCGATGAAGTGCTCCAGTTCCTCGGTGCCCTGGTACATCCCAACGTCGGCATCTTCGCCTTTGCCAAACAGCACGGAGCCGATTGCGGCGTAGTACTCGGCGTTTTCCGGGACTACGATCAGGTCTTTCGGGTCCACCCCCTCCGGCAGAGGGGTGTTGCGCTCCTCCCAAATCTTGGGGATGTTGTGCTTCCAGCAGTCCCGCACGGCCGGAATGAAGGTGTTGGGACCGCCAAGGAGCAGCACCTTGGGCCGGAGGGTGCTGCCTCGGGTGAGGACGCTGAGGTTCTGCTGGACGAGGGCCTCGAAAAGGGATGCCATCAACTGCTCCGGTGGCACCCCCTGCTTCTGAAGGCCAATTATATCGGTCTCGGCGAAGACCCCGCACTTGCCGGCGACGGGGTGAAGCTTGACGTCGAAATACTCAAGGGCCTGCAGGTCGGCATTGCTGAGCTGAAGCTTGGCGTTGATCTTGTCGATGACGGCGCCGGTACCCCCGGCGCACTTGTCGTTCATGCTGGGCACTTTACGCTTGGCTCCGGTCTCCTCGTCGGTGAACCAGATGATGATCTTGGCGTCCTGCCCTCCCAGTTCGATCACCGACCCAGTGTCCGGCTCCAGTTGCTCCACCGCCAGAGAGACCGCGTTGACCTCCTGGACGAACTTGGCCCCGAGGAATTTCGCTATCATGCGGGAGCCGCTGCCGGTGATAAAGATACGCGCCGTGCCCTGGGTCAGTGTAAAGGCATCCTCAATGTGCCGTAGAAACTCGGCGACCTTTTCCGGCTGTTTGGATTGGTGCCGGGCGTAGGCTTTCCAGAGAATTTCGTCGGTGGCGGGGTCCATGACGACCGCCTTGACCGCGGTCGAACCCACGTCCAGGCCGATCATCAGGCCGCTGGAGGGCGCTCCATCCCTTGGGCCGGGGCCGTGGCCCTGGTGGCCGGTGTCAGGCACTATGCTCAAGGCGTCAAACCTCTGATTTCCCTTCGACTATCGGTTAACGGTGGACGTACCGGAGGCCGGGCGCCGGCGCCGGCCGGTACCCTTCCGGTGAGGTTGGCTGGATCATGGCCTGGCCCTGGCCGGGTGTGGCGCTAGAGCCGGCTCCCGGACCTGGCGGGCCGTCGCCATCAACGGGGTGCGGGACTGGACGAGAATGCCGCCCATTCCGAATTCCAACAGCTCCCGTACCACTTCTTCTATCGCGGGTTGCGGTTCCTGAGAGGACGTGAGCTGGAAGACCACTTCCTTCACCGCCCCGACGATGGAGAAGGATGTGAGGCGGGTGTTACATGGCCGGACCAGGTTCATGGCCACGCCCAATTCCAAAGAGCGTTGTATCATCCCGGCGGCTTCGATGTACAAATCTTCGAACTTCTGCCCTACCGTGCGGTCCAAGGTGTTGGTCTGGTGCAAGAGCAATCGGGTGAGGTCGCTTTCTCCCAGGACCAGGTTAAGGACCCGCGTCAGGTTATCTTGTATCTGGACCAGCGGCGCCGGCGCCGCCGGGGCGAGGGATACGGGCCGGATGGAGTCGTGCAGGTCCTGCAGAAAGGTGTCCAGGATGCTCTGAAACAGGTGCAGCTTGCTGTCGAAGTACTGGTAGAAGGTGCTTCTGGCTATGCCTGCCTGCCGGACAATCTGAGATATGCTGGTGGCGTGATAGCCCCTGCCGGCGAAGGCCTCCTTGGCGCAACGTACCAACCGTACTCTTCTTGGGTCTTGTGTTCCGCTAACCATTTGTCCGTAACAGGCGAAATAGTATCAAAAAAACTACCCTGTACTCTCCGATGGCTGCACCCGGTGTGTCAAGACAAATTCCCAAGAAATGACCGATTACCCGGGAAGTGCCGGCGGCCCAGGTCCGGTCTTCCGGCACGCTCGGGTCGCAGGGGGAGATTCCGTCAAGCCCTTCGGCTGTAGGGCAATTCGCCAATTGCCCCTACGCCTTGGAACAGGCCCGTCTAACCATCGCACCGGGGTTCGGGCAGGCTATCGGCGCCGCCGTGCCTGGCCCTTTGCGGGGGCCCGCCAGGTGGAGATGGGTAAGACCAACGGCTCACATCCCAGACACTGAATGGCGTCCAACACTGCGCTGGCTACGGGCGGCAGTTCCTCACTGTGGAACAGGTGTCCGCGGCAGCGGCAATCAGAAGAGCCAAAGCGCGGAAAGACCTTGAACTGCCGGCCAAGAGAGGTGGCAAGGGGGCATTCCAGCGGCTGCGAGGTGTGCCCCGCGATGATGGCTGCGGCCTTACCGTGAGGGAGGAGATAGTCGAGATGCCAGCGGGGATGCGGGTGAGGGCGCAGGTGGTGCCGGATACGGGTTCCGACGCCGGCCATGCCTGAGCCAACGTAGACGTAGCATCCGCCGGGAAAGGCGAGGCGTCCGAGCCGGCCCACGGTTACGGTCATCTCGCGGGGAAGCACAAACAGCAACGCATAGATTCCGGGCAGCCGCTCGGCCTCGCCTTCCCAGGGGCCGGCCTGCAGCCCTACCGGTGCCGGGTGCGTTCGCGGTCCGGCGGAGGATTTGCTCCCTCCCCGGACCTTATTGTTCATTCAGCCACCCAGGCTCGATAACCTTGCGCTTCATGGCGTAGGCTACCGCCTCCAGCCGGGTGTGAGTCCCCAGCTTGACCAGGACGTTCTGTATGTGATTACGGGCGGTGCTGTTGCTTATCGTCAGCTTCTTGGCTATGGGGCCGGTTCCCTCCCCTTGGATCAGCAGAATCAGCACCTGCTTTTCTCGCTTGGTCAGCTCGGCCTCCGGACCGTTGGCCCCCGCTTCGCCGCGCTGTGAGATGGTAAGCCCGGTTATCTGGTCGGCGATCCGTTCCAAGAGCCGCTTGGCTTCGACTTCCGGCGTCACATCCCTGAAAACGTGGACCACGGCGCTGAGACCGTCGCCGGGAGAGTCAACAAAGGTGTAGACCACGCTGAGCCACCGGGGGGTGCCGTCTTTGGCCGTTACCAGGAGATTGTGGCCGCTCTCCGAATCTTCCTGCGGCGGGCGATCCGTCAACGGACAGGCCCGGCTACAACTGGGCTGGCCGGATTCGTCCGACGCCCGCAGGACCTCAAAGCAGGCCCAGCCGACCATGTCTTCCGGAGCGTACCCCAGGATTGCTTGAGCACCCTGGTTCCAGAATATTATGCGCCGCTCCCGGTCAACCGCGAATACACCGGCCCCGGTCCTGAACATACCGTCCAGTAGCCCGTTGACAAGCATCTTGACCGTTCCCTGCTACAGAGTGGCGCCACTGTTCCGGCGCCAGCCGGACGCCGAGGGAGATCACCGGGTAGTCACTCGGTAGCTCCGGGTCGATGGCTTCAACTTCTGCCTGGATCACCTCGACGGGTTTCTTGTTCAGCGATGCCCGCGGCCGGCTGATTTGGCCCGGCAAGCTATCTCCAGTTCTTGATCTGCGCCTCGCCGCCTTCCCGACGGTGGAAAGCCTCCGGGGCAAGAACCCACCGGTGTGTAGATAGGCCTCCGTTATTATCAGAGAACGGGGCCGGCGACCGAAGGAGATGCCGAGCCCTAATTCACCAGGTATAGCGTGGGATAAATGAATACCCAGGCCACGTCCACGAAGTGCCAATACTTGACGGTCCCCTCCACGCCCCAGTAGTTCCCGCCGGTGAATCGGCCGTCCCTCCCCAGGTAGTAGACGATGATCAGGGCGATCAGGCCGGTGAGCACGTGAAAGGCGTGAATGCCCGTGGTGGTGAAAAAGAGGGTGCCAAACCCCTCATGGGGTGGAAAGTGATCAAACGCCTCTTTCCACTCCCAACCCACCCCGGCCATGAAGAGGACCCCCAGACCGATGGTGGCCAGGAGGTTTCTTT
>CAJWBT010000223.1 GCA_913020235.1 uncultured Chloroflexota bacterium | reverse complement strand
TTCTCCGTGCTTGCCTACGTATCGGCCTGTACCAGCAGGGTCGGCCTGGGCTCCAGCGTGTTCATTCTGCCCTACCGCAACCCCATCCAGGTGGCCAAGACACTGGCAACGGTGGACGCCCTTTCCCACGGAAGGCTTATCGTAGGCGTGGGGGTAGGCGCCCTCACGGCCGAGTTCGTGAACATCAACGCACCCTATGAAGACAGGGGCGACTACAGCGACGAAGCCCTTCGCATCTTCAAGGAGCTGTGGACCAGCGCCGATCCCCAGTTCGAAGGGAAGTACTACCGGTTTTCCGACATCCAGTTCTACCCCAAGCCGGTGCAACGGCCCGGTCCGCCCATCTGGGTCGGCGGCAACACCCGCCGGGCACTGCGGCGGGCGGTGGAGTTCGGCGACGTGTGGCACCCTACCAGGGCCACCCCGGAGATGCTGGACGACATGGTGCCCCGCCTGCGGCGCATGGCGGAGCGGGCGGAGCGAGATCCCGGGGAGATCGGGATCGCCGTGCGGCAGCCGATGAAGATCGTGTCTGATCCGGCCCAATCCCTCGAATCGTGGCTGCTCTTCGGCACCGCGCAACAGGTCATAGACGGCGTGGGGAGATTTGCCGAGGCTGGAGTGGGCCACTTCGTCTTGGACACCTTCTACAGCATACCGGAGCTGCACGGGGAGACCGAGGAGACCATGCTGGAGACGATGGAGCGCTTCACCACCACGGTAATGCCCCACTTCGCCGAGGGTTAGCCGCCGGCCATCAGCTGCCGGCCCGAACTGCCGCAGACCGCTGATAGCTGATCGCTGAAAGCTGGAAATCCAGGGGGCTGAAATGGGTAAGTTCGACGGTAAAGTGGCTTCAGTTACCGGTCGGGCCTCAACCGAGCGTGGGGCTCGGGGTTCAAGAGTGGATGAGTAGAGCGGATGCATTGGGAAGGGCCTTCGCCGGTAGCCAGCTCCAAGTGCAGATATACGTCAACCGGCGGCAGGAGGAGATGAGGCTTGCCATACTTGACGAGCTCTGTGATTTAGCGGCGACCGCTCACGTAGCTTGTTGGACGTCGCCGCTGGAAAGCGAGGGATTTAAGGAATTCCAGGACGAGGACTTTTTGCGTGCAGTGGGCCTCGGGCGATTCAGCCAACCACTCCGGGGATTCTGGCCAAGGCGCGGGCCGGTGTGGGATGCTCTAGCGATTGTGGGTGGATTGCCTGGGGAGCAACGCCTCGGCGTCCTGCTTGTCGAGGGAAAAAGCTACCCCGGTGAAGTCTATGGCCCCGGTTGCCAGGCCAGATCAACGGCAAGTAGAAAAATGATCAACTCGTCGCTCGACAAGACCAAGCAGTGGCTCGATGTCGACTCGGGTAGAGATTGGTTGGGGCCGTTGTACCAGTCTGCAAATCGGCTGGCCCACCTGTACTGGCTTCGCGAGGAATTGCGCGTGCCTGCATGGCTGGTCAATTTGTATTTCGTTGATGATCCTCGTTCACCGACCAATGTCAGCGAGTGGCGCGCACATGTCACACAAGTTACCAGAGAGTTGGGGCTTCCGACTCAAAGGCAACCATACTTAGGACACGTGGTCCTTCCAGCCAGAAGCCGGGACGAGCTGCTAGGATGACAGTCTGTCGTCAGTGGTTCGAGTCAAGACGCAAGGGATCCCATTGCTGATAGCTGATCGCTGAGAGCTGGAAATCCAGGGGGCTGAAATGGGTAAGTTCGACGGCAAAGTGGCCCTGATCACCGGCGCCGGCCGCATGCGGGGCATCGGCCACGGCGCGGCCATAGCCTTCGCCCGGGAGGGAGCTGACGTGGCCATAACCGGCACCGGGCGGGACCCCCAGAGCTTCCCGCCCGACGAGCTGGCCGCCGGCTGGAAGGACATCGAGAGCGTGGCCCAAGAGATCCGAGACCTGGGCCGCGGCGCCTTGCCCCTGGTGACCGACGTCACCAATGCCAGTCAGGTCCAGGCCATGGTGGACCGAACCGTGGCCGAGTTCGGTCGCATCGACTTTCTGGTCAACAACGCCAGCGCACCTCGCCTGGGGGCCTGGGGCCCCCTGGTGGAGCTGTCCGCGGAGGCCTGGCGGAAGGAAATCGACGTCAAGGTTACGGGGACCTTCCTGTGCACCCAGGCGGTGGCCAAGGTGTTGCTGCGCCAGGGCCGGGGCGGCAGTATCGTGAACCTGGGTTCCATCGCGGCCAAGATCGGCAGGGTCAACGACGTGGCCTATGCCACCGCCTGCGGCGCGGTGGACACGTTCACCATGAGAGCCGGCAAGGCCCTGGCCCCCCACGGGATCAGGGTGAACGCCGTGAATCCGGGGACCACCGACACCGCCCGCAACGACCCTCAGTATGGGTATCCTAGAAATCAGTCGTGGACGGACCGCGTGGAAGCCGTCCCCTTGGGGCGGGCCGCCCAGCCGGAAGAGATCGGCGACTTCATCGCCTGGCTTTGCAGCAAAGAGGCCGAGTTCATCGTGGGCCAGTGCATCTACATGGACGGGGGTCTGTCCGCTTAGGCGGATCGGACCGCGGCTTGTCATCGCGTCCAACCCGGCCGCTAGTCAGGTGTCTTGCAAATGGCTTGACAGCCGGACCGTAGTCCCGGCCCTTCCGCGGAAGGGCCGGAATAACGAGCGTGGGGAGGGAGTGCCGCGCAATTTCGCCGATGTCGAGCTATTAACAAGACAGCACACTGGAGTCTACCCTTCCCTCCCGTCGGCCTTGATCAGGGTGTGACGGGCCCTGCCCCGGCTACTCCCTTTTGACGAGGGGTGGGCCAAGACCAGATTCGCCTAGGGGGATGACATGGGTAAGATGCAGGGGATGGTTGCCATCGTTACCGGGGCCAGCCGCGGCCTGGGCCGGGCAATCGCCAAGGAGTACGCCCGGGAGGGTGCCAAGGTGGCGGTTTGCGCCCGGCCTCAGTCTCCAACTGGGTTGGCGGGTAACGTCGAGGAGACCGCCGGGGACATCCAGGCTGCCGGGGGAGAGGCCTTCGCCGTGGGCTGTGACGTGGCGGACGAAGCGCAGGTCTCGGAGATGGTCCGGCAAGTGCTGGAGCAGTACGGCCGGATAGACGTGCTGGTGAACAACGCCGGGGTCATGGTGCTGGGCGAGACCATCATGCAGATAAGCCCGGCCCAGTGGGACCTGTCCGTCGCGGTCAACATGCGAGGGCCCTATCTGACCTGTCGCGCCGTTCTGCCGGGAATGATGCGCCAGGGGCGGGGCAGCATCGTCAACATCGGGTCCCGGATGGGCAGCGACCACACCCGGAAGGGAGGGGTCGTCTACAGTGCCAGCAAGGCGGGCCTGCACATGTTCAGCCTGACCCTGGCCGAAGAGGTAGAGGAGTATAACATCGCGGTAAACATACTCAGCCCCGGTTCTTTGAAGAGCGAGGGCTCGGCGGCCATCCCATGGACCCAATGGGATTGGGCCGTGCGCGATGTGCCCGAGGTGGTCGGTCCCAGTGCGGTGTACCTGGCGCTCCAGGATGCCAAGTCGTTCACCGGGAACCTGGTGTCACGCGCCGAGTTCGGCAAGACTTGGGGGGTCTAGCTTTCGGCTGAATGCCGACTGCCCCGCGAAAGAAGTCCTGGGCATTGCGGTTGAGGAGAATGCAGATAGCGCCATTGCCGGCGTCCTTGCCCGCGCCATTGAATGAGGGCCTCTCCATCTTGACGCCGGGTCCGATTTCATGGAGGATGGTGGGGACACATCTGAACTTGGGCGAACTTGGGCTTTAACGGAGGCCGCCATGCCTGACTTGAACCAGGACGAGATACGGGCCCTGGGTCACGCCGTGGGGCTGGAGATACAGGAGCCGGAGCTTACCGAGGTGATGCACAGCCTCAACGCCCTTCTGGAATCCCTGGACCAGATCAACCCGCCGGGGTTGGAAAGCGTCGAGCCCCTGCCCATCATATTGCCCTCGGCCTAGCCCTGTCCTGCAGCCCGATGCCGTGGACCGGCAATCGCTCCCTCACCCGGAGAGGTGGATGCTCTCTCCCTCCGCTCACCCTGGGCTTGCCCTGTAATGTCCCGGTCAAAGGGCATCCTTCGCTGTACGGCGCTCCCTCTGACTGCTGTGAATAGAGGCACGGGCAGAGCCGAATTACCTTTTCCGCGTGCGAGCTTCCATGCCGGATTGGCACGGAGATAGCCCGCAGGGCGCGGCCTTCCACCCTGGAACGGAGTAAGGAATACGGAGGCCGCAGTGGGGCGAAGACGGACTGTACCTCAGCGGACCCTGGGCTTCCAAGGCGGGGCCAAATACCTGGTTGTGCAAATACCCGTTTGAAACTTCCGTTCGCGCTGAGCTTGTCGAAAGGCCAGGACTCGGTTGTTCGACGGGCTCAACGCGAACAGGGTTAGTAACGCCGATTCTCGCGAGGAAGTACTAGCTCTGGGTCAGCTCTCGCACCGCTTCCATGAACGCGGGCACTACCTGGTTCCAGTCCCCCACCACGCCGTAGCGCGCCTCTTTGAAGATGTTCGCTTCGGAGTCCTTGTTGATGGCGACGATCACCTTGGACCCGGAACACCCGGCCA
>CAJWBT010000222.1 GCA_913020235.1 uncultured Chloroflexota bacterium | reverse complement strand
GCCGGTTCACGGAGAGTATCGCCACCTGGTGGCCCATGCCCGGCTGGCCTGGGACCTGGGGATTGCCGAGGCGGGCATCTTCGTGTTGGAAGATGGCGATGTGCTGGAGCTATCCGGGGATTCGGCGCAGGTGGTTGAGAAGGTGCCGGCGGGCCCCATATACATCGATGGTTTGAGCACCAGGGACCACCGGAGCCAGGTGCTCAAGCAACGGCGCTCTCTGGCCAAAGATGGCGTCGTGGTGATAGTCCTCTCCGCGGACAAGGATACTGAAGGGGCGCCGGTACATGCGCAAGTAGTGAGCAGCGGGTTTATGGAAGCGGCGGAAACGGATGAGCTGTTCGAGGGTTTGGCCGGCGAAGTGGAGCAACTCCTGGACGGCGGGGGTGACCTGTGGGCGGATTCGGAGCAGACCAGGTCAAAAGTGCAAAAAACTGCCCGTGGGTTCATAGCTAAGGCCACGGGCAGAAGCCCTATGATTATTCCAGTGGTGCTGGAAACGTAACCTTGCAGCGGCTGACATAGGTCGGCCTCCCTCCTTCACCACTGGAGGTATCAATGGCACAGTCCGCCCGTCGGCGGCGTCAGGCCGCCCCGTCACCTTCACTGCGAGAGCTTATTCGGGCCGGGCCCAGTCCCGCAGCGGAAGGACTGGTCTTCGTGGTCCTCGGCTTGGGCGTGGGCCTTGGTCTTGGGTTATCACCCGCGGCCCGTCATTGGACTTTTGACGCCCTGGGCTACGGCTGGATTCCGGTCGGGCTCTGGATTGCCGCGGTATTTGCCGGCCTCCGGTACCACCCCCGGTTCCTGAAAAGCCACTGGCGATGGTGGATTGTCGCGGCCGGCGCGGCGACAGTGTCGGTCGGCGCGATGTCCCTGGTCCCCACGGGAGATACAGTTTTTACCGAGAGCACCCTCAGCGGGCACTGGGGAGCCGCCGTGGGCGGGACGCCTTTGGGGCTGGCAGTAGGAAAGCTGGCCGCCATCTCCTTCCTCTTGCCCTTGCTGCTTTTCCCGCGCCGGGTGGGGCGCGCCTACCTACTAGCCCTCCGGTACCTGGGATTGGGCATGCAATTTGTGCCGGTCTACCTGTATCTGGGCCTGTATCACGGGGTCTTCTTCCTGGATCGAGGCCTGCGCTCTCTGTTTCACGTGCGTTACCGGCGGCAGTGGATGGCCCGGACCTGGGCGCCCATTTTCCGGCGTTTGCCTGCCAGGCTCGCGGACCGTTTGCCAGAGCCGGAGGTCGCCGGCCCTGCCGCCGCACCTTCGTTCGACGAAGGTGAAGCAGCCGGTCTGTGGGCCGCGGCCGAGCCCGGGGCTATCCCCAGCTGGCCACCCATTGAAGAGATGTATCCCCATGAGGCCGGCTTGAAGGCGAAGAGGGCGATGGCGGGCAACGGGAAAGGCTCCAAGTGGCTTCTTCCTTCCGTTGATCTGCTCTCGCCGTCGGAACCCCACGATGCCTCCGAGGCCCCGTTGCAGCAGATGGCGCGGCACGTGGAAAGCACCCTGGCCGACCACGGAGTCGCCGTCCAGGTAACAGACATTAAATCGGGGCCCAGGATCGTTCGCTTTGGATTGGTGCCCGGCTGGGTATCCAAGCGGGGCGAAGCCATCAGGTCGGAGCCCCCCGAGGGAAAGTTTGAGGGGAGCAGGGTCAAGGTGCAGAGTATCCTGATGCGGGAGAAAGACCTGGCCCTGGCGCTCAAAACACCCTTCCTGCGCATCGAGGCGCCGGTGCCCGGGGAAGCGTTGGTGGGACTGGAGGTGCCGGCCCCCACTCCGAGCAAAGTGCATCTGAGGGAGGTGTTGGAGACCCCGGCCTTCGCCAAGATCGCCGGCAAAGGCGGACTTCCCGTCGCCCTTGGGCAGGATACGGGCGGTTCCCCGGTGGTGGTCGACCTGGCCGCGCTGCCCCATGCCCTGATCGCGGGGGCCACCGGCAGCGGCAAGAGTGTCTGCATCAACTCCATCGTCGCCAGCCTGCTGCTGACCAAGACGCCGGAGCAGATGCGATTGCTGATGGTGGACCCCAAGCGGGTGGAGCTGACCCCCTTCAATGGCATTCCCCACCTCATCGCGCCGGTGATCGTGGACGCGGACGAGGTCAACGTCGCCCTGCGCGGCCTGATGCGGGAGATGCTGCGCCGCTACAAGCGGATGGAAGAGGCCGGTACCCGCAACATAGCCGGGTACAACGCCCGGGCCGAAGACCGTATGCCCTACCTGGTGCTCATCGTCGACGAGCTGGCCGACCTGATGATAGTCGGCGGGTTCGAGGTGGAGCAGAACCTGGTCCGCCTGGCACAGCTGGGACGGGCCACCGGGATTCACCTGGTGCTGGCCACCCAGCGGCCTTCGGTCAACGTGGTGACCGGTTTGCTCAAGGCCAACGTACCGGCTCGTGTGGCCTTCGCCGTCGCCTCCCAGGTGGACTCCAGGGTAATACTGGACACCATCGGGGCGGAGAAGCTGCTGGGCAAGGGAGACATGCTGCTCCTGCACAACGAGTCTCCCAAACCCCGGAGGGTCCAGGGCACCCTGGTGTACGATGAGGAGATCGACCAACTGGTGGAACATTGGTCCAGCCAAAAAGGGCCCCCTCTGCCCGGCATCTCTCTGGGAGAGATCGGAGAAGAAGGTGAGGACGAGGACGAGGCAGAGGAACGGTTGCTGGACGAAGCCCGCGAGTTGGCCCTTCGTAACCCCCATCTTTCAAACTCCTTCCTGGAGCGGCGCTTGAAGGTGGGTGGCCGGCGGGCCGCCCAGATCATCGAGGCGCTGGACGACGAAGGGCTGCTCTCTCCCCGCTAGGCCGGGTTCGTCCCGCGACTTCGGGGAGCCGGGGCCGCCCCTTCGCGAATCCAGCGGCGGCGGTTCAACTTCGGCCCGGCCCGGCGTTGCCCGCGCTCGCGGTCAACCGCACGATGCCGTACCCGGCGTCGGCCGAAGCCGTGGGATTGTCACGAAAACAACCCCGCCGGCCCGGACTCACCCAGGATATTCTGTCGCAGGTCTTTCCCTTCCGTTTGTTCCTTTGGTATCATGGGATTTGGCCCCGTATCTGAAAAGTCCAAGCACCTGCCATGAATCGTAATAGAAAGTGCTGATTGACCTCCACACCCATACCTACCCGAAGTCAGACGACAGCTTCATGGGCGTCGAGGAGCTTATCGAATCGGCCAAGACCATGGGACTGGATGGAATCTGCCTTACCGAGCACGACTGCTTTTGGTCCGTGGATGAGATCAAAGCCCTGTCACGGAAGCACGACTTCCTGGTGGTGCCCGGTTGCGAGATAAATACCGATACCGGGCATGTCCTGGTGTTTGGCCTGGACGAGTACGAGTTCGGCATGCACAAACCCAGCTTTCTTCGCTCGGCGGTTGAACGCAAAGGAGCTGCCGTCGTTGCGGCCCACCCCTATCGCCGCCGGTTCCTTGAGGACCCCGGCAGAAAGCCTGAAGCCCGCGCCGAGATGCTGGCCCGGGCCGGCGGCGACGAACTCTTTCAGATCTGTGACGCCATAGAGGCGGTCAACGGACGGGGCTCCACCATGGAAAACAGCTTCTCCCAAGATTTGGGAGAGCTGTTGAAAGCCAATACGACCGGTGGCAGCGACGCCCATCGCCTGGAGCAGCTGGGCACCGCCGCCACCCGGTTCCAATGCCCTATCGCCGGTCTGGACGATCTGATACGGGAGCTACGAGCCGGCCGGGTCCAGGCGGTGGACCTGCGAAACGGCCAGTGAACTGCGCTTCCCGCAGTTTCGTACAGGTCAGCCGGTGCTACCTCGAGGCCATGCCGGGTGAACTCCATCCAGAGGCCCTAAGGACCTGAAGTTTTGAATGGCCATACCATTTAGCGAGGGAAGGACTACGGATGGGCGAAGCGCTGAAGGTTGACAGCCTGTACGTGCGCTTTGGGACGAAACAGGGCCAAGTAAAAGCTCTCAACGGAGTCAGTCTCGTCCAAGAAGAGGGGCAGGTCTTCTGTCTGGTGGGTGAGAGTGGGTCCGGTAAGAGCACGCTTGCCCTGGCAATCATGGGGCTGCTGCCTTCCACGGCCACGGTGGCCGGGGGCGGTATCTTCTTCGGTGGTGTGGACTTGCTCCGCGCCAGGCCTGAGTATGTTCGCCGCTTGAGGGGCAAGGATATCTCCATGGTCTTCCAGGACGCCCAAGCGGCATTGAACCCGGTCCAACTGGTCGGGGAGCAGCTGGAAGAGGTCATTCTGGAGCACTCTTCCGTGGGCACGCGGGCCGCCAACAAGATGGCCCAGGAGATACTGCGGGAGATGGGGCTTCCGGACCCCAGGCGGATTATGGGCCAGTACCCGTTCAGCCTGAGCGGTGGGATGTGCCAGCGAGTCATGCTGGCCATCGGTCTGGTTATGGAACCGCGCCTGCTGATTGCCGATGAGCCCACCTCCGGATTGGATGTGACGTTGCAGGCGGAGATTCTGGAACTGCTAAGGCGGCTCAGCCGGGAACAAAACGCCTCGATCCTGCTTATTACCCACGACATGGGCGTGGTGGCCACCATGGCGAACAAGG
>CAJWBT010000221.1 GCA_913020235.1 uncultured Chloroflexota bacterium | reverse complement strand
GGTGTGCGGTATAGATCGCCACCTTTCCGAACCCTTGGAGGGCCACCTTCTTGCCTGTGAGGGAATCGGACCCCCAAACTTCGTTGGCACAGGCCTTCATGCCCATGTAGATCCCCAAGCCGGTCATGACGGAGGTGTCCCCGCTGCCACCCGCGGTGGTAGGCAGCCCCACCACGTGGGCAGTCTCCTGGCGAATATACTCCAGGTCGCGGCCGGTGGTTCCGACGTCGGTGGTGGTCAGATAGCGTCCGCCCATGGTGTCCACGAAGGAGCCGTAGGCCCGCAACAGCGCCTCGGTCTTCTCGGTATGAGAGTCGGCGATGATCACGGCCTTACCGCCCCCCAGGGGCAGGTCTGCCGCCGCGGCCTTGTAGGTCATGGCTCGGGACAGACGGAGCGCATCCCGGACCGCATCCTCCTCCGCCGAGTAGGGCCAGATGCGAGTGCCGCCGCAGGCCGGGCCCAGGGTTGTATCGTGAATAGCGATGATGGCTCTGAGACCTACAGCCGGGTCGGCGCAGACGACAAGCTGCTCGTGTCCCTGGGAGCCCATGTAGTCAAGGATCTTCATCGGCGGGGACCTCCTCTCCACAAGATTGGGGCCATATCGAAATCCACTTCTATCTAGTAGGATTCACGACAGGTCGTGCCGGTTCAGGGATGGAGTCGTGTCCCGTGGTCTACTGTTCCATTATAACCCGTTATAACCCGCATAACCCGGCGGGGCGGAAGGAAAACATCGATGGCTTTACCGGACGGCGGCGCGCCGGAGTGTCCGGAGGCCGGCGCCGGATTACCGGCGAGCCGCCACCTTGGCTCTCAGGCCCCCCGCTCCACGGCCTCGGCCTGGCCGGCTGCCGGCCTGCGTCGCGATGGCTTCTTGGCCATCAAGAAGAGGATGCCGCCGGTGAAGTTCACGGCGGCCAGGACCAGAAACGCGATGTCGTAGCTGCCGGTGGTGTCTCGGATGTAGCCGGCGAAAGGGGCGGAAAGCAGCATCATGACGTTCATCGGCGCCGTGGAGAACCCCAGGATCGATCCAAAGGATGCCCGGCCGAAGTATTCGCCGCGGATCGTCACGGTCATGGGGTTGCGGCCCCCCCACCCTATGCCGAGCAGCACGGCGAAGAGGAAGATCATGGTCAGACTGTCCGGTGAGGTGAGCAGTACCACCGCCCCCGCCTGGATCGTGGTAAAAATGAGCAGGCCAAGCCTTACCGGTAACCTGCTGCCCACGTAGCCTCCTACCAGTTGGAAGACCATGGCGAGGCCGGTATACACAGCCACGACCCAAGCCGTGGTCTGCACCTGGAACCCCGCGTCCTGCAAGAGCAGACCCAGGTGGACCCAGATTGCGGGAAGCGGAATGGTGGTGAAGCCGTGGCCGAAGGAGATTAGCCAGAAGGCGGGGGTCTGGAGCGCCTGGCGGAGGGTAAGGTCGACCTCCGGCTCCTCGATCTCAGCCTTTGCCTCGGCAGGCCTGCGTCCCGGTGCCGCCACCACCGGGCGAGGTGTGGGCGATGCTCCGTCGGGAAGCAAGCCATAGTCCTGGGGACGGTTGCGAATCAGCCGGGTAAGCGGGAAAGCCACCACCAGAATGAATACACCTATCACAAAGGCGGTGAGCTGCCAACCCAGCCGGTCCTGGTCCGGGTCGATGGCCCAAGCGATGGCCGGCACCAGTAACAATGCGCCAAAACGTCCGCCCGCGTTGGACCACCCCACGGCTATGGCCCGGCGCCGGGCAAACCAGTGGTTCAGCATGGTCATCATCGGGACCCAGCTGGCAAAACCCTGGCCCAGCGCCATGATGATGTAGGCCAGGTAGAACATCCAAATGTTCTGGACCCGGCTGAAAAACAGGAACCCGGTGCCCCCGATGAACAGGCCGATCAGGACCATGCGCCGGGTCCCCACCCGGTCGGTCAGGTACCCCTCGATGGGCCCCAACACCCCCCCCTCGATCCGGGCCAGGGTCATGGCGAATCCCATCTGCGTACGGGTCCAGCCGAACTGCCGCTCCAGCGCCACCGCCCACACGGTCATCGCTTGGGACAGGGGTACGCTGGCCAGCACCGTTACGAAACTGCTGATGGGGACCAGC
Organism: uncultured Chloroflexota bacterium; assembly: GCA_913020235.1. Next base: position 2,500 of record CAJWBT010000221.1, on the reverse strand, counting down.
CACCAACCATAAAAAACTCCCCGCAATCTACCGGGGAGGCGTGTCGACCGGCTCGGGGGACTCAAAGCTAGTTCCCTTCTGGCTCGGCCCGTTCGGCTACTTCGGGTCGCGCTGTGAGGCTTTCGGAGAAGGGTAGTATAACAAAACCCGAATTGTCGAAGACAACATCATGTGCGGGGCGGGGCGGTTCCTCGGACCCGCCAAGTGCTTCGGCCGCAAATCCTTCATCATTGGCGGGGCGCCGGTCTCCGCCGCGACGGTTTCTTGGCCATGAAGAAGAAGATCCCGCCCAGGAAGTTCAACCCTCCCAGGATCAGGAAGGCCAAGGTGTAGGTGCCGGTGGTGTCCCGGATGTAGCCGGCGAAAGGGGCGGAGAACAACATCAGGATATTCATCGGCACCGTGGAGAACCCCAGGATCTTTCCAAACGATGCCCGGCCAAAGTACTCGCCACGGATGCCTATGAGCAACGGATTGCGTCCACCCCACCCGATGCCCATCAACACGGCGAAAAGATAGATCATAAAATGGCTGCTCGGCGAGGTGAGCGTCAATATCGCGACCGCTTGGATCGACGTGAAGACCAGCAACCCCACCCGTTTGGGAAACAAGTCGCCGAGATAGCCCCCTATGAGCTGGAAGATCATTCCCACGGCGGTGTAGGTGGTGACCACCAAGGCGGTCGTCTGCAACGGGAACCCCGCGTCTCCCAAGAGCAAGCCCAGGTGGACCTGCATGGCGGGGAGCACTATGGTGGCAAAGCCATGGCCCAGTGATATGAACCAGAAAGCGGGGGTGCTGATGGCCTGGGCGAACGTAAAGTCGATATCCGGCCCCTCGTCCGCCGCCCTTCCGTCGGCGGGTCCGCGGCCCAGCACGGCCCTCACCGGGGGAGGCGCTTCAGTCGCGCCGTCGGGAAGCAGGCCGTACTCCTGGGGGCGGTTGCGGATCAACCTGGTGAAGGGGAAGGCCACAACCAGAACCACCACGCCTATAATCAGAGCCGTGAGGCTCCAACCAAGCCGGTCGTAGTCCGGGTCGATGGCCCAGGCAATGGTCGGTACCAGGATCAGCGCGCCCAGGCGGCCGCCCGCGTTGGACCACCCCACCGCGACCGACCGGCGACGGGAGAACCAGTGGTTCAGCATGGTCATCAGCGGTATCCAGCTGGCAAATCCTTGGCCGATCGCCATTACCACGTAGGCCAGGTAGAACATCCACAAGCTCTGGACCTGGCTGAAAAGGATGAAGCCGATACCACCGGCCACCAGGCCGAACAGGACGGTGCGCCGGGTTCCTATCCGGTCGGAAAAGTAGCCCTCCAGCGGCCCCAGGACACCACCCTCGACCCGGGCCAGGGTCATGGCGAAACCCAACTGGGTCCGGCTCCAACCGAAGTCGTGCTCCAGCGCCACCGCCCAAACGCTCATCGCGTGGGAGAAGGGCACGTTGGTCATCGTGGTTGCGAGGCTGCTTATGGGGACCAGCCACCAACCATAAAAGATCCCCCGCTTCCGGCCGGGGAGTTTTTCGCCTACATCGCTGGTACTCAAACTCCGTACACTTCCGGTTCGGCTCGCTGGCCTACCTCAGCACACCTGGAATTGCTGCAGGTAAGTATCATTAAAACACATAACACGCGAGTGATAATATCATGTTATCGGCCCCCCTTCGGGCTGATGGAGTGCCGGACTCGGCGACGGCTTCTTGGCCAGCAAGAATAGGAGAGCGCCGAGGAGGTTCAGGGCGGCCAGGATCAGAAAAGCGACGGTGTAGGTACCCCGGACGTCCCGAACGTAGCCGGCGAAGGGGGAGGCGATCATGAGGAGGACGTTCATCGGCACCGTGGACAGGCCAAGGATCTTCCCAAATGATGCCCGGCCGAAGTAGTCGCCGCGGATCGCCACGGTCAGGGGGTTGCGGCCCCCAAACCCGATGCCAAACAGGACGGCGAACAGGTAGAACGTGGCGAGATTGTTGGCAAACGTGAGCACCAGAACCGCGATCGCCTGAACCACGGTAAAGATGCACAGAGCGACCCGCTTGGGTATTCGGTCGCCGACGTAGCCTCCTACGAGCTGAAAGACCATCGAGACGGCTGTATAAGCGGATACAATCCAGCCCGTGGTCTGTACCGAAAAGCCCTTGTCTTCTATCAGCAAACCCAGATGGGCCATGATGGCGATGATCACCATGGAAGTGAACCCATGACCGAAGGATATGAGCCAGAACGCTGGGGTCCGGAGGGCCTGAGAGGCCGTGAGGTCTCCGCTGGCCCTCTCGGCCTCGCCCCCTCCCCCGGCGCCGGCTGGGGCCGGCGCGGAAGCAGGGGGTGCAACGGGTGGGGCTCCATCGGGTTGCAAGTTGTATTCTTGGGGCCGGTTGCGGATCAGCCGGGAAATGGGGAAAGCCACCAGTAGAGCGAACACCCCCAGGGCGGTGGCCGTGACTTTCCAGCCCAGCCGGTCGTGGTCCGGGTCTATGGCCCAGGCGATGGCCG
>CAJWBT010000220.1 GCA_913020235.1 uncultured Chloroflexota bacterium | reverse complement strand
CTACCTGGCGCAGGTCCAGCATCACGATGTCCTCAGCCAATTTGTCCGAGGCTACCTCCACCACCAGTTGCGCCAAGTCTGCCGGATTCGTTGCTTTACCCCCGCCGTTGGAATGCGATCCTATAATTCGAGTATAGGCGTCAGTCCGGATATGGTCAACTGAGGGGAGACTCACCGGGGAGGATACGATGCGCAATTGGTTCAGGCACTGGGAGGTGACCTTGTTGGCACTCGTTCTGTTCACTGGGTTGGCCGCCTTCGCCTGTGGCGGCGGCAAGGAAGCCAAGCCCGACAAGCTGGTACCGGAGGGCTCAAACCTCATCGGTAGTATCCAGGTAGAGGATATCCTGAACGACGTGGACCTGGAATCGATCATTGGCGCACTGCCCTTGGATGAAGGCGGCCCGAAGACGATCGACGGGCTCCTGGACGAAGCCACGGCGCAGACCGCGATCGACTTTCGGCAAGTGTCCCACGCCACCTTCTTCGGCGACGTGTCCCGTATCGATGATTATATTGGCGTGATCGCCCAGGGCAAGTTCGACGAGGACGCCATAGTTGCCGTAATCCAAAAGAGTGAGGAGAGGCCGCTGGTTGAGACGGACTACAAAGGACGCCGGATCCACACGTCCGCTGAAGATGAGGACCAAACGGCCCTGGTTGTGCTGGAAGACGACATCCTCGTCGTGGGCACCCGGGAGGCAGTACAAGCGGTGATCGACGTTCAGGACGGGGACCGGAACCGCGCTTCCGGGGAAGTGCAGGACGCTTTCAATGACCTGGGAGACGGGTTGATTCAACTGGTAGTGGAAGTCCCTTCCGAGGCGCTCCAGGACCAGTTGCCTCTGGGTGACATCCCCTTCCTGGGCGGAAGTGTCGAAAACCTGCCGGCGGTGCTTGGCGCCTTTCAGGACCTGGCGCTCGTTGGGCTGACCTTGGACCAGGATGGGCAGAACCTGAAGCTGCGGGTGATCCTGGACTTTGGCAGCGAGGATTCGGCAACCGCGTTCGGTGATTTCTTGGACGGCATCCTAAAGCTGGCGGCTGGGGTTAGTCCCAGCGCCCAGGCCAATGAGCTGTTGGACCGGCTGCAGGTTGATGTTGACGGCGCCAGTGTGGAGATCAGCCTGGAGTTGGCCGTCTCCGACTTGAGCGGGCTATTTGGCGATCTGCTGAGCGTGTCAGATGTCGAAACGGCCGCGCCTGCGGTTGCGATGACGCCTGGCTTCGAGCCGGCCGTTCGGATAGTTACCATGCCCACCGCTATCCATGTCCCTGATGGGCAGCTGGTGGTCTACAACACCACGCCGCCTACTTCCGGCGACCACTGGGCGGGCTGGGCGGAATGCGGTTTCTATGAAGGGGGACTGCCCGACGAGCTGATAGTCCACAACCTGGAGCACGGCAACATCGTGGTCAGCTACAACCTGGCCGCCGGTGAAGAGGTGGAGCTGCTCCGGCGCTCCCTGGACAGTCTTGGCTTGGCTGCGGTATGGGGCGTGACCCGATCCTACGACAAGATTCCCGAGGGAACCGTGGCTCTGGCCGCTTGGGGCATGCTGGACACGGTCCGGGGAGCCGACCGGGGCAAGATCGCCGTCTTCTTCGACGCCTACGCCGGCGAATTGGGGCCCGAGCGCATCCCTTGCTAGTGGAAGGGGCGCGGAGGGCCATGCCGAGCCGGGTGCAACCGGTCAAGACGACTGGGCGCCGGAGCGGTCTTGGTGCACTGATGTAGCCTTCGATGGCGGAGTTGGGAGACTTTATCTAACAAAAACCGCAATTCGTAACAAAGATTTTACAATTTGGTGCACGAGTTCGCCTTTTGGGGGCTACTCATATGCTGGATAGCAGAGTATAATACTCTACTAACTTGGCAGATATGCTTGGCCGAGTAGGGCTTCCCACGCCGGCTGAGCCGGCATTTGGCTTTGGGCATCCGGAGAACCAAGAAGGCGGGCTTTTTGGGACCTGATCCCCGTGTGATATATTTGGCAAACATTTTTATAATCCTTCCAAAGCGGGGTGCTCTACGAGTTTGTGAGCCGGCGGCAACGGTTATTCGTTGGCGGGCCCAGATGCGAGACCCGTTGATCGAAAACTGTACGCCAGGGAACACCTGATGAACCCAATAACTGAGCTGGCCCGGTATGGGCTGTATTCACCCGAACAAGAGCATGATAGCTGCGGCGTAGGCGTGGTCGCCAACATCAAAGGCGAGAAGACCCACCAGATCATCGATGAGTCGTTGCAGGTGTTGGTCAACCTGGGCCACCGGGGAGCCGCCGGCTGCGACCCGGATACCGGCGACGGGGCCGGTATCCTGATCCAAATGCCCCACCAGTTCTTCCGGAAAGAGTGTTCCCGGCTGGGCATTGACCTGCCTGCCGACGGGGCCTACGGGGTCGGCATGGTGTTCTTGCCTCCCCAACCCAAGGGCCAGGCCAAGTGCCGGGCGCTGGTGGACCGGGTCATCGAGCAAGAGGGGCTGGAGTTACTGGGTTGGCGAGACGTGCCCGTGGACCCCAGCAAGCTGGGCCGGGATTCTCGCCGCGTTTGCCCTCGCATCGGGCAGGTGTTCATCGGCCGTGGCCCTCGGATTAGCGACCCGGAACAACTCGAGCGAAAGCTCTACGTGGTCCGCAAGGTTGTTGAGCACGGGGCCAAGGACTGGGGCCTGACCGAAGAGGAAGCCGACTACTTCTATGTTTGCAGCATGTCCTGCAACACCATCGTCTACAAGGGTCTGCTGTTGGCCCACCAGATCTTGGGGTTTTACCGGGACCTGGCCGACGAGACGCTGGTAAGCGCCTTCGGCCTGGTCCACTCCCGGTTCAGCACCAATACCCTGGGACACTGGAAGCTGGCCCACCCCTACCGTTACTTGGCCCACAACGGCGAGATCAACACCCTGCGGGGTAACCTCAACTGGATGCATGCCCGGGAAGCCCAGTTTGAGTCACCGCTGTTCGGCGAAGATATGCGCAAGATCCCGCCCCTTATGACCGCGGGGGCCAGCGATACCGCCAGCATCGACAACGCCCTGGAACTGTTGCTGATGACCGGGCGGGACCTGGATCACGCCATGCTCATGCTGATTCCCGAGGCGTGGGAGCAGCACGTGACGATGATCCAGGAGAAGAAGGACTTTTTCGAGTACCACTCCTGCCTGATGGAGCCGTGGGACGGCCCGGCGATGATCGTCTCCAGCGACGGGCGCAGCATCTGCGCACTGCTCGACCGCAACGGCTTCCGCCCCTTCCGCTACACCATTACCAGTGACGATAAGCTGGTGATGGCCTCGGAAACGGGCGTGCTGGACATCCCTCCATCGCTGGTCAAGGAGAAGGGCAGGCTTCAGCCCGGCCGGATGTTCCTGGTCAACCTTGAAGAGGGCCGGATCATCGGTGACGAGGAGCTGAAGCACAAACTGGCCAACCGGCAGCCCTACGGCCAGTGGTTGAAGGACAACAAAGTGTCCCTGGATGACCTGCCCGAACCCGCAGGCCCCGCCGGCGCCAACGGCGCCGGCCGTTCCGCGTTGCTGCAACAGAAGCAGGCCTTCGGGTATACCCTGGAAGAGCTTCGCATGCTGACTGCGCCCATGGCCCTCCACGGGGCCGAGGCGGTCGGTTCCATGGGGAACGACACTCCCCTGGCGGTGTTGTCCGACCAGAACCAACTGCTGTTCAGCTACTTCAAGCAGCTTTTCGCCCAGGTGACGAACCCGCCATTGGACGCCATTCGGGAGGAGCTGGTGACCTCCCTTCAGTCTTTTATCGGCTGCGACCAGAACCTCTTTGAAGAGACGGCGCGGCACTGCCACCAGTTGCAGCTGATGTCACCCATAATCTCCGACCGGGACCTGCAAAAGATACGAGAGGTCAATGTAGGGAGTATAAGGTCCATAACCTTGTCGGCTCTGTTTGACGCTCTTGGCGGGCCGGGCTCTCTGAAGTCGGCGCTGGACCGGCTGCGCGCCGAGGCGTCCCAGGCCATACGGGACGGCTACAGCATCATCATCCTCTCCGACCGGGGAGTGGACCGAAACCAGGCCCCCATACCCAGCTTGCTGGCCACCGCGGCGGTGCACCATCACTTGATCCGCGAGGGGACCCGCACTAAAGTCGGGCTGGTGGTGGAGTCCGGCGAGCCTCGGGAGGTGCACCACTTTTCCCTGCTCATCGGGTACGGGGCCGGGGCCGTCAACCCCTACCTGGCCCTGGCGACCGTCCGCGAAATGGCCGCCGCGGAGGAGCTGAACGGCACCCAACCGGAGTACGCCGAAAAGAACTACATCAAAGCCAACCAGAAGGGCGTCCTGAAGGTCATGTCCAAGATGGGCATATCCACCGTCCGGAGCTACCGGGGGGCCCAGATATTCGAGGCCATCGGGTTGAGCCAGGAATTGGTCGACGAGTATTTTAGCTGGACCCCGTCCCGAATCCAGGGCATCGGCCTGGATTCAGTCGAGGAAGAGGTCCTCCAACGGCACCGGTCCGCCTTCGGCGCTCAGCACCTGTCCAGCAAAATGGACCTGGAGGTCGGCGGTTTCTACCAGTGGCGCCGGCACGGGGAGTTTCATCAATGGAACCCGGAGGTCATCGCCAAGCTGCAGGACGCGACCA
>CAJWBT010000219.1 GCA_913020235.1 uncultured Chloroflexota bacterium | reverse complement strand
GGGGGGCCGGAGCGGCGGGCCATCGGCAAAGCCGTTCAGGTCCATCAAGCCGGTGAAACTGAGAACAACCGTATTGTGGGCGGGGTAGTTGGAGAAGCTGGTGTTCTGGCCGTAGCCGCTGACGGAAGTGAGGATGATGTCTGGCTTGATCCGTTTTAGATCGTCGTAGCCAAAGCCCATCCGGGCCATGACCCCTGGACGGAAGTTCTCCAGCACCACGTCGGCCCCTTCGACCAGCTTTCGAAATATGGTTCGCCCTTCCTCTTCGTACAGGTTGAGGGTGATGCTCCGCCGGTGGAAGTTCCAGGCCAGGTAGTGCAGGCCGTCCCTAGCTCCGGAGGACCCCGCACGTCTCGAATGGTCGCCCGTGCCCGGCGGTTCCACCTTGATAACATCCGCCCCCATCTCGCCGAGGAGCAGGGAACAGTAAGGCCCGGCGAGGATGCGGGTGAGGTCGAGGATACGGACGCCCTCAAGATGAGGGGTCCCCTTCCCGGTGGGTGGCGTTACGTCCATGGCATAGTCTCCGTTCTCGGTGCGGCGCTCGGCGACGGCAGGCGCACCCGAAAGTTAAGGTTCAGCACACGGTGTTCCGGGAGAACGCCTAACCCGCGCTCACCCGGAACACCTTCCAAAGCCTGATTGCCCAGAGGGTGGTTAGCCCATCAGTGGCCGCAAGCGAGGCGGCGTGGCGGGAAGGTCGTGGATGCGAGCCCCCGTGGCGTTGGCTATGGCGTTGGCGATGGCCGGGGCCACGGGCACCAACGCGCATTCCGCCGCGCCCTTGGCTCCGAGGCCGGCCGAGGGGTCCACCATCTCCACCAGCTTTATAACCACCTCGGGTAACTCCCGAGCGGTGGGGATGCGGTACTGCTTGAAGCTGGTCGTCTCGCCGGGACGGAACTCCTCTTTGAGGGCGAACCCCAGTCCCATGGCGACCGCTCCCTCTATCTGGCCCTTCAGCCCCTCGGGAAAGACGGCCCGTCCCACGTCGTGAGCGGCCACTATCCGGAGCACTCGCACCTCGCCTCGCTGAGGGTCCACCTCCACTTCCGCCACGTGGGTGGCGGAGACGTACACCGGAAAAAGGTTCAGCTCTCCGGTCCCCGAATCGTGGATGAGGGGCGTGGCGTCGAAGACCCCGTTAAAACTGAGGGGGAGCCTTGCCGATCGCCTGGCCTCGGCCACCTCGGCCAGGGAGACCGCCACGGCGGGGGAGCCGTTTCCCCTCGAAAGCGTCACCTGGCCATCCCGCAGCTCCAGCTCCTCGGAGGACCCCTCCAGCATCTCAGACGCCGTGGAGAGGATGGCCTCCTTGAGTTGGACCGCGCCGTCCCATGCGGCGTTGCCCACGTAGTAAGTGACCCGGCTGCCCCCGGTGGTGCCCGAGTCAGTCGTGACTGCGGTGTCGCCGCTGACCACCGAGACGGACCCCTGCGGCAGCCCCAGCGCCTGGGAGACGATGAGCTGCATAACGGTGTCGGAGCCCTGGCCCAGCTCCATGGCCCCGGTGCGGAGCCGGACGTGGCCATCGGCCCCAAGCTCCAGCTCCACGCGCCCAGGATCGTGAGTCCGGCCTGCGGACCCGACGCCATAGCGCATGGACGCTATCCCCACCCCGCGACGCCACCGGCCGTCGCTCCGGCCTTCGGCCCGGCGCGCCCGCAAAGCCTCATGGTAGTAAGGCCGGACGGCGTCAATGGTGCCCTGGTAGGCTGCCTCCTGCTCTAGCCGCTGGGGCGTCGCCCCGGCGGGGTCGGACCGGCGGCGGTTCATCTGGCGAAACTCAAGTGGGTCGAGGCCCAGCTTGGCGGCCATGATGTCCATCTGGGACTCGATGGCGAAGACCGACTGGGGGGCGCCGAAGCCCCGCATGGACCCCGCCGCGATGTTGTTGGTGTATACAGCCTTCAAGCGGATCGACGCGTTCGGAAAGCGGTAGGGGCTGGCCATGGAAAGCCCGGACCGGACGAACAATGCCGGGCCCGAATGGGCGTAGGCGCCGGTATCGGCGATCATCTCGGCGTCCAGGGCGGTGAGCCGGCCGTCCTTGGTTACCCCCGTCCGGCAGCGGATCCGGATTGGGTGCCGCTTGTAGGAGTAAGCGAAGGACTCGGCGCGGGTGTAGACCAGCTTGACCGGACGGCCCGTCTTCTGTGCCAGCAGGGCCACGATGCACTGGGGAGTGGCGTCATTCTTGCCGCCGAAGGCCCCGCCTACGACGGTCGGAAGAATGCGGACCCGCTCCTCGGGGAGATCCAGGTTCTCGGCCACCGCTTTTCGCAGCATGTGGGACCACTGGGTGGCCGTGCGAACCACCAGCACACCATCGCCGTCCAGGTAGGCCAGCACCGCCTCCGGTTCCAGGTAGGCCTGTTCAATCCAGGGCGTCGAGTAGGTTTCGTCCACTACCAGGTCGGCCTCGGCCAGGCCAGCCTCCACATCGCCCCAGGACTGGGCCCCATCGGACAAGAGGTTGCCGTTTTCGTGGACCTGGGGAGCGTTTTCCTCCAGCGCCTCGGCGGGGTCCAGGACCGCCGGCAGGGGCCGGTAGGTCACCCGCAGGAGGGAGACGGCCTGGGCGGCGGCCTCCGGCGAGGTTGCGGCCACGGCGGCCACGGGGTCCCCCATCTGGCGCGCCCGGTCGGCCAGCACCGGCTGGTCCTTGACAGCCCGCCCATAGCGGTTGGGCCCGGGCACATCCCCGGCGGTCACCACGGCCACCACGCCGGGCAATGCTCTGGCCTCAGCGACGTCGATGCCGACGACATCCGCGTGGGGGTGAGGGCTTCGCAGTATCGCCCCGTGGAGCATGTCATCCATGGTCAGGTCGGCGGCATAGAGGGCGGTCCCCAACACCTTGTCCCGGGCGTCATCCCTCCGGTGCGTTTCCCCTGGAGGCTGAGGCGTCTCAGGAGAGACCCCCCGGCCACTATTGGCAACGCTGGCGATCGCGTCGACGATGCTCACGTAGCCGGTGCAGCGGCAAAGGTTGCCCCCCAGGGCCCTGACGATCTGCTGCCGGGTGGGGGTGGGGTTGCGGTCCAGCAGGGCCTTGGCCGCCATGATCATCCCGGGGGTGCAAAAGCCGCACTGGACGGCGTCGGCCGCGATGAAGGCTTCCTGAAGAGGGTGCAGCCGGTCCGAGGCAGCCAGGCTTTCGATGGTGACGACCTCCATGCCCTCGGCTCGCCGGAGAGACACACGGCAAGCCCGGGCCATGCGGCCGTTGGCGATGACGGTGCAGGTACCGCAGGTGCCATCGTCACACCCGCGCTTGGCGCCGGTTAACCCCAGGTCGTCACGCAGCACCTCCAGGAGGGTGTGCCGCGGATTTACTCCAAGTTTGTGCTCCTTCCCGTTGACCCGCAGGGTCAGGGGGACGCTGCCTTTTCTTCGGGGCATGTATTTCCCTCCTCTGGTCCGACCTCAGTTCCGCCGCCTCAGGTGTCCGGTCGCGCCGGGCCTTGATACCACCGGCGCCGGACGTGACCACAGCCCCTCTCGCTTTAGGACAGACTCTGAAATGGCAAGAGCGCTGTCGATGGGCTTCAAATCGGACGTGCGCTCTCAGGGTGATCACTCAGTCAGTGATGAGGGGGTTTTGAGTGGCCGGAGTATATGCAGAAAACGTACACCTGTCAACGTGTTGGCCGCACTGCCTGCATCCCGTGAAGCCTTCAGGGGACCGGGTGGCCAATGCCCCAACGTGCCGGCGAGCTAACCCAGTTCGCCGAAATAGCCCGACCGTACCGCCCACAACCATAGGTAGACGATCCGCTCGTTGTGGAGCGCCCAGTGCCCCATGTGAGTGAACTTGGGCAGCAGCACCAGATGGGCGCCCCTGGTTTTTTCAGCGTACAGCCTGGTGATGAAGTACTCCTGTTTGTCCTCCACGCGCTTCCCGATCTTCCAATGGAGCTTGTCGTTCTCCCCATCAATCAGAAGGACCTTGATCCGCTGGAGGAAGTCCGGGTCCGGCTCGTCGAAGTGCCGGAAGTACTCCCCCGGCGGCAGGCCGGTGATGCGCCGGTATTCTTCTAAGACCTCGGGATCACCCGTGTGCTGGGTGTTTTGCAGGGCGGGGTTGAAGGTCGGCGTCGTGTCCTCTGTAAGCTCGAACCGCTCCTCAAGGCCGCCCCAGGGCGTCAGCTCTGGGATGTCCTCGTACCCGGAGGAGTGACGGTATTCGTCCACGGTGCGGTAGGTGATCTCGGAGAGGCCGGTTCTTCTGGATAGGGGTCCGCCTTGGGGTTTCGTCTCCTGGCGCCACCGCAGCAGCCATCCGTCTGGACCGCCGCTGGCCCAGCCCACGATGCCGACCACCTCCGCGTTGGCGACGTGATCGGCCAGGCTCACCGCCATCGGTCCCCCGGTGGAATGTCCCATGACGAAGAGCTTTTGACCCGCGAGGTGCTCCGAGACCAGGAGGGTGATGCCCTGCATGTACACCTGGTAGGTGGCCTTGAGGAGCCTATCCTCTAGCTCCTCCTCGCCGATGGGCTGGTCCAGCAGGTAGAAGGGTTTCCGTTGGGTGACGGGCTTCTCCCACCTGCCGCCCGGCGGCCAGAGCCCCGGATAGCTGGGCGTCAGCACTCGGAAGCCCTGGGCGGCAAGCACGCTGGCCAGTC
>CAJWBT010000218.1 GCA_913020235.1 uncultured Chloroflexota bacterium | reverse complement strand
TTCCCCGGTATCTTCGGCGCCCTGGCCAAGGCCCACATGGACCGGTACGAGACCAACCTGGACCACCTGTTGAAGGTGGGCATCAAGAACCACCAAAACGGCGCGCTGAACCCGAAGGCCCAGTTCAACGTGACTATCCGCGACTTGATGGAACGCCGGCAGGCCAGGGCCCAGGAGCGGGGCCAGCCCGTGCCCGGCTGGCAGGATGAGATGGACTTCTTGCACGACCCCCAGGCCAACCCCTGGATCGCCTGGCCGCTGCGGCTCTACGATTGCGCGCCCATTACCGACGGCGCCGCCTGCGTGCTGCTGGTGGCATCGGAGTTGGCCGGCAATTTCACCGACAAGCCGGTGCAAATAGCCGGGATAGGCCAGGCAACCGGCCGGCCCATGCACGACGCCGAGGAGCTGACCTCCCTGGCCTCGGCCAAAGCGGCGGCGGCGCAGGCCTACGAAATGGCCGGAGTCACCCCCAAGGACATCCAGGTTGCCGAAGTCCACGACTGCTTCACCATCGCCGAGATCATCGCCTCCGAAGACCTGGGATTCTTCGCCCCCGGGGAAGGGCCCCGAGCGGTTGACGAGGGCCGGACGGCGCTGGCCGGCGACAGGCCCATCAACACCTCCGGCGGCCTCAAGGCCAAGGGCCACCCGGTGGGGGCCTCCGGGGTCGCCCAGGTGATTGAGATATTCCATCAGCTACGCGGCGAGGCCGGCGCTCGCCAGTTGCCCGGCGCCGGCCTGGAAGTGGGCTTGACCCACAACGTCGGCGGCACCGGCGGCACCTGCGTGGTCAACATATTGCGGCGCGGCTAGGGGGCAACATGGCGGACGGCACCACCGGATTCACGGCAGCCTCGTATTTCGCCAACCTGAACCAGGAAAAGCGGTTGAAGGGCGTGCGCTGCCGTTCCTGCGGCACACTGTCGGCGGTGCCTCGGCCCATGTGCGCCGCCTGCCACGGCCAGGACATGGAATGGCACGAGTTTAGCGGCAAGGGCCGCCTCAGCACCTTCACCTGCATCTCCATTGTCCCGGTGTACATGGGCCAGAAAGGCTATGGCCGCGATAACCCCTATTGCACCGGTGTGGTGACCCTTGAAGAGGGCCCTCGGGTCAGCGCCCGCATTCTGGGCGTGGACGGCCGCAACCCTCAGGACATCAAGACGGGTATGGACTTGGTCCTGGACCTGGACGAGCTGGACCCGGAAAACCCCACTCTGGCTTTTCGCCCCGCCTGATCCACGGACCAAACCGCCGATCCACGAGCGCCCCGCCGGCCGCCGGGCGGCCGGGAACGCAGAATCCCTTACGTCCATCTGTTTGGAGCCCAGCGAGCTTTCATGAGAAAGACAAGAATCATCGCGACCATCGGCCCGGCTTCCCGTGACCCGGAGACCCTGGCCCAAATGATCTCCGCGGGCATGGATTGCGCCCGCCTGAACTTTTCCCACGGGACCTTCGAGGAGCACGGGGAAGTGATCCGAACCTTGCGGAGGTTGTCGAAGGAGCGCGGGCGGCCGGTGGCCATCCTCCAGGACCTGGGCGGGATAAAGATGCGCCTGGGCCGGCTGAGCGGACCGGTCCACCTCAATCCGGGGGATGAGGTGTCGCTGGCCGCGGAGGCCAGCTCGGAGCAGGCCGGTATTCTGCCTTTCCCCCATCCCGACGTGCTGAGCGACCTGCGCCCCGGCCACCAGGTCTTCATCGCCGACGGGACCGTCCAGCTGGAGGTAATCGAGGCGGAGGGCCCGGAGATAAGAGCCCGGGTATGCGACGGCGGAACAGTGTCGTCCTTCAAAGGGGTCAATCTGCCCGGCGTGAGCGTCGCCCGGCCGGTGCTGACCGATGAAGACAAAGCGGCCGTTCGATACGGGGTGGAGCAGGAAGTCGACTGGGTGGCCGTGTCCTTCGTCCGGACCGTTGAGGACATCAGGTATGCCAGGGCGTACCTGGCCTCGATCGGCAGCACGGCCCCGGTCATGGCGAAGCTGGAGCGAGGACAAGGCATCGACAACGTAGATTCCATCTTGCCGGAGGTTGACGGCGTGATGGTGGCCCGGGGCGACTTGGGCGTGGAAATACCCATGGAACGGGTACCCATCGTTCAAAAACAGGTGGTCGAGAAGGCCAACGACGCGGCCAAGGTCTCGGTCATCGCAACCCAGATACTCAGTTCCATGGTGAATTCACCGACCCCAACTCGGGCTGAAATATCGGACATAGCCAACGCCGCCCTGGATGGCTGCGACGCTATTCTACTCTCCGACGAGACCGCGGTCGGAAAGCATCCGGTGGAGACCATAAGGGTTGCCGACGTTACCATCCGAGAGGCCGAACGAGTCTACCCCTATCACAAGGACCTTCATTCTTCCGGCCGCACCCAGGCCGTTGCCGCCGCCGCCGCGCATCTGGTCCGGGACCTTCGCGCCAAGCCTATTGTCGTCACCAGCACCGGGCGGGCCGCTTTTCAAGTATCTCGGTTCCGGCCTCAAGGCGACGTCCTGGTCTTCTCCCATGACGCGGCTACATTGAGAAGGGCATCCCTGGGTTGGGGGCTGTTTCCCGTGGGTTTGATCCCCCCGGAGCGGGATGTGGCCAACCTGGTGGCCTCGCTGGTCAAAGCTTCTCTGGATAGCGGACTGGTCAACGAGACGGACGTGGTGACCATAGTCCATGGGTTCTTGCCGGGGGTTGCAGGCACGACCAATACCATCCAGGTCCTGGACATCCGGGAGTACCTTGAGCACACCTCCGCCGTGCGCTCTTTGGAGGAAAGAACATGAGCCGGTTCCCCCGCCGGTTAGCCGGCCTGCTGGTTGCCTTGCTCTTTACCCTGGTCCTGGCGGGCTGCGCCGAGGCCACGGCGACCCCCCCGCCTACGCCTACGCCTACACCGACCCCGACTCCGGCGCCGACGCCTACGCCGATCCCGGCGGGCTCGGTCGTGCTCGGAGAAGTCTCTTTGCCTGCGCCCGACCCCGACCGGCTGGCCAAGCTGTCTCACCTGCTCTCCCTGGTGCCCGGCGAATACAACTCGGCGATCTTCCTGGATGCCCGGGCACTGGAGAGCAGCCCGGTACTTCGGGGAGCCCTCAGCCTGGATACCTTGGGACTGCAGGGGGCTCTGCCGAGTGCGGCCACCGGCCTCATCGACCGGCTGGTGCTAGCTACCGGCGAGGGGGGGCAGGGGGCTTTCACCGTACTGGATGGGGCCTTCGACGTTGAAGCGCTACTCCAGGTGGCCACCGGATTTGGGCTATCTCTCGGCGGCCCGGAACCCGAGGCATATCGAGACCATCAGGTCTGGAGTGTGGAGATATTCGGGCTGACTCTGGCCGTCGGCGAGGCCGATGATTCTACCGTGGTATTTTCCTCGGGGTCACCCTTGGGCGGGACCCCGGCCGTGGAGGTGGTCAAGAACGCGCTGGACGTGTTCGACGGACTCCAACCCGGATTGCTCGACGAATCGGAAATCCGCGGCCTCGTCGACCGGCTACCCTCGGGCTTCGCGGCCACCGTGTTCCACCGGTGCGGCGACCTAGGTGAGTTGGGTACGGTGATTGACCTGCCCGGTTGCGCCGGCGCGGCAGTAAGCGCCGGCTTGCAGGATGACCAAACCGTGATGTTCTACGGCCTGGCCGGCTTCGTAGACGAGTCCATGGCGACGGCGGCGCTTCAAATCGCTATGGAACGAATCGAGGAGGGAGCGTCAGTATCCTTCGGGGAGCTGGTGTTGGACCAGGAAGGCCCATTGGTCTTGGCCATGGTGCTGGTCGATCCGGCGCAACTGGCGAAGGCGGCCCGGTCGCTGACGATGCCGCAACAGTAGCGCGTTCCGCCCGAGAGACTGCGACCGCTTGGCAGGCTCCCGCCGGACCGCCCGCGCCCCACGCGCTCGCCGTGGCGAGAGGTTTGGCGGGGGAACTTGCCCGCCTTTCCAGCCTTTTGGGGAACGAGTGATGGCCCCGCTCTCCCGTCCATTCTCACAGGCCCTGATCCCGGCGCCAACCGATATGGGGAATTGCTCTTGATATGGGCAACGGGCCCGACAGCGACTGATCGCGACCCAGGGACAAGGACAGCCGATGAAAGTAACCGAACGTACGCGCATAAAGAATCATCCGGAACGGGCGGTGCCCGGCGAGGCCGCCGGCATCCTGTCAGAGGGCGCGGTGGCGCACGTGGGGTTCGTACAGGACGGCCAGCCCTTTGTGATACCCTTTTCTTACCACTACGATCCTTCCAGGCCAGGCCTCATGTACCTCCACGGCGCCGCCAAGAGTCGAGCCCTCGAACATCTCGCCAACGATGCGCCGGTATGCGTTACGGTGACGCTTGTGGATAGCTTGGTCTACTCCCGAAAGGCTATGAACCACTCCATGAACTACCGGAGCGTCGTACTGCTCGGCAAGGCCAGAGCCATCACAGACCAATCCGAGAAGTTTGAGCTGCTGGACCAGATGGTGCGGCGTTATTTCCCCGGCCGTTCCATCGGCCGCGACTATGACCCCCCGGCGACGGCTGATATCGGCGTTACGGCAATGGTTGAGGTGCGAATCGAAGAGTGGAACGCCAAGGCCCGGCGAGGCGGTCCCACCGGCCCGGACGACGACCGGCCCGGCGCGTCCGGCACGGTAGGTGTTGTTGAACTGG
>CAJWBT010000217.1 GCA_913020235.1 uncultured Chloroflexota bacterium | reverse complement strand
AGGAGGGAGGCGTCGACGGCGTGGTCGTCGAGACCATGACGGCCGTGGAAGAGGCGGCCCTGGCCGTCAAGGCGGCCCGGGAGAATACCAACCTGGTGGTGGCGTCCACGATGGTGTTCGACAAGGGCCCACGGGGCTTCTTCACGATGATGGGTGTGACCCCGGACCGGGCGGTCAAGGCATCCTTCGATGCGGGGGCCCACATTGCCGGCGCCAACTGCGGCAACGGCATCGAGGTCATGGTCGAGTTGGCCAGGGAGCTGCGTCAGGTAACCGGCGCTTACCTGTTGATCCACTCCAATGCCGGCATTCCCGTGCTCAAAGACGGCGAGGTGATTTATCCCGAGACGCCCGAGTACATGGGGGAGCACTTCAAAATCCTCGCCGGCCATGGCATCAACATCATCGGTGGCTGCTGCGGGACCGGCCCGGCGCACATTCGCGCGCTGGCCACCGCCTTGAGAGGTTAGGCGAGACGATGTTACCGGCCGGGGCCACAGGGCCGCCTCGCGTGGCCGAGGTGATCCAGCGTTACGGACCGTGCGTTGAGCTGGTGCCGGTGGACCCCCACTTTCACCATATCACCGTGGCATTGTACGCAAAAGACGGCACCTGTACCGTGTGGACGTTCAGCCAGAAACCGGGAGCCCAGGACAGGGTAGAGCAGGTCCGGGACCAACTCGTCGCCCAGGGCGGCCTGGCGCCGGTGGACGGGACCAGCAACCAGGCGAAGTTCCCCTGCGGATATTTCCACAGGCGGGCGGTGAAGTTCCTGCTGGCCCGGGCGGTGGGCCAGAGACCCGGCCAATCCCCGGCCGGGGGCCGTATGTCCATAGGCGATACCAGGAGCCCGCTGACCCTGATAGTCGAGGGCAGGCAGGAGAAATCCGGGTGGGTCTACCAGGTGTCGGGTGAGGGCGAGGCCCCCAATGTCCCCGCGCGGCTGCGAATGGTCGCCGCGGGGTTTGTGCGCTACGGCGAGATGGAAAAGGTGAGCGACACCGAGGTGACCTTCCCCTGCGGCCGCCGCCACGATGAGCTGGTGCGCCTGCTGCTGCCCTACTCCCGCAACGTGACCGCTGTGGAGAGTATGATTGAGGCCGAGGCTCGACGCGGCCAGATGACCACCGGCACTCTCGGTTTCTCACCCACCTAGAGCGCAGAGCCATGAGGAGGTCCAGCTACGGGGTTTACTGAGCGGATGACGCCAAGGGAACGGGTGATGAATGCCCTGAGGGGAGAGCCCGTGGACCGCCCGCCGGCGGCCAATCCCACCAACGTGGCGACCGTGGAACTGATGGACCTGGTGGACGCCCCCTTCCCGGACGCCTGCCGCGATCCGGAGCTGGCGGCCCGGCTGGCGGCCACGAGTCACACCGAGCTGGGTTTCGACTCTGTCACACCCTATTTCACTATCATCCAGGAGTCCTCGGCCCTGGGTTGCCAGATGCAGTGGGAGGAGAAAGACAACTGGCCCACGGTGCGGATGCACCAGCCCATCTGGAAGGGTCCTGATGACGTGCGCATTCCCAAAGGATTCCTGGAGCACCGGGACACCCGGACCGTCATCAAAGCGATCGAGATACTGAAGCAGGAGTTCGGGGACCGGGTGGCCGTCATCGGCAAGACCATGGGGCCGTGGACCCTGGCCTACCACGTTTTCGGGGTAGAGAGCTTCTTGCTCATGACGGTGGACGAGCCCGATCTGGTCAAGCGCTGCCTGGAACGCCTGAAAGAGGTCTCGGTGCTCTTCGGTGAGGCACAGATAGCGGCAGGGGCGGACGTGCTGACCTTTCCGGACCACGCCACCGGCGACCTGGTTAGCGGGGAATACTACGGGCGGTTCTTGTTGGAGATACACCAGGAGATGGCCCAGCGCCTGCCGGTCCCGCTGATTCTGCACATCTGCGGCAATACACTAGACCGAATGGACTATATCGCCCAGACCGGGATGTCCTGTTTCCACTTCGACTCGAAGAACGACCCGCAAAAGGCCATGGACATCGTGGATGGACGAATCCGCCTGGCGGGAAACATCAACAACCCGGAGACCCTATACACCCAGGGACCGGAGGAGGTGCGGCAAGAAGTTTACCGGTGTTTGAACGCGGGGGTGCAGTTGATCGCTCCCGAGTGCGCCGTGCCCCTGGCGACCAAGCTTCAGAACCTTATGGAGATCCCGAGGGCCATCGAGGACTGGTCCGCCTCGGGTGGAAGCCTTTAGGAACCTTCCGTGAGTGTACACTTGGAAGAAGAGGTTTCTTGCTCGGTCCTCCCAGTAGACCGCGGTTAGACCGGCCGAAGATATGCCAAGAGTCGACGAACGTCTGGAAAAGGAACTGGAACAGGTTGCCGTTCCTTCGGAGCGGCAGGCCCTCGGAGCGCGCTTTGAGCAGGCACACCCCCTCATGCAGGAGATATCCTACGCGGTCATCGCGGGTGACCATCAAGGGGTTGACCGGCTAACTCGCCGGGCTTTGGAAGAGGGGTTCTCGGCCAACGCGATTCTGGATGACGGCCTGGTCGCCGGCATGGCGGTGGTGGGAATCAAGTTCCGCGACAACATCATCTTCGTGCCGGAGGTGCTGGTGGCGGCCCGGGCCATGAAAGCCGGCATGGTCCACCTGGAGCCCATTCTTTCCGATTCCGGGATACGGCCCAAAGGAGTCGTGGTTACCGGCACGGTCAAAGGGGACCTTCACGATATCGGCAAGAACCTGTGCGTCATGATGCTCAGGGGCGCCGGCTTCACCGTTCACGATCTGGGTGTGGACATCCGGCCGGAGGAGTTCATCGACGCGGTGGCCGGGCACGGCGCTCAAGTCTTGGGCATGTCGGCGCTATTGACCACCACGATGCCCAACATGGGCAAGACTATTGAGGCATTTGAAGAGGCCGGGCTGCGGGCAACGGTCAAGATAATGGTGGGTGGCGCGCCGTTGAGCCAAGAGTTTGCCGACGACATGGGCGCGGACGGGTATGGACAGGACGCCATGGCCTGCGTGGAGTTGGCCGGCAAGCTATCTGCCGGGGACCAGGCCCCGGAAAACGCGTCTGCCATTCCGCGAGAGGAGGCTTGAGGGTGAGCCAGGAACTCGACAAAGAGCGCTATCAGGCCAGCATGAACCGTTTGCAAGAGATCTTCCGGGATATCTCCGAGACAGTAAACCAGGTGTCCCAATGGCGTTGCCCTTACAAGAACGCCCAGGACCGCTGCACGGCCCCTTTTGGCTGCCGCAATCAGTCTAGGACGCCCGGTGAGCTGCCCGTCTGTACCGGCAGCGACAAGTTGGACTATCGTAGCGCGTGGGAGCGCTGAGGCCCTCCGGCTCCCCGCCGGTGTTACAATACCCGCATGTCTCCCCTCTATCACGGTGGCCACAAGCTTGACCTGGCCGCCGGCAAGACCATTTTCGACTACGCCGACGACCTGAAAGTCAGGGTTCCCACCTCTTGCCGCCGCAACGGCGAGTGCCACGAGTGCATCGTGGAAATACGGCGCGGCGCGGGTTCTCTGAGTACACCGGGCGAGGTGGAAGGTTTCCTGGGAGGAAGCTACCGGCTGGCCTGCCAGGCGAGGATCGTTGACCCCGATGGGGACGTAGAGTTCACCGTGCTGCGCCGCCAGCCCCGGATTCTCACCCGTGCCAGGCGTCGGAGGGTGAAGCTCGACCCCCTTACGGTCCGACAGGGCGACTTGGTGTACTTCGGGCACCAGGCATTGGACCGGTACCGGGGCAAGATATACGGCCTGGCCGTCGATGTCGGCACGACCACGGTGGCGCTCAACCTGGTCGATATGGAGACCGGCGAAATCGTTCACACAGCGTCCTTCGAGAACCCGCAACGGTTCGGCGGCAGCGACGTAATGCACCGCATCTCTTATGACGGTGGGCCGTACCGGGGAGAGCTACAGCAGGTGATGCTGTCGGCCATCAACTTCGAAATCGGAGACATGGCCCGCCGCCTCCGCTTCCATCGCAGGCTGATTTATGAGGTTGTGGTGGTGGGCAACTCGACGATGCGGGACATCTTCTTCGGCCTGAACGTCCAGTCCATCGGCGAGAAGCCGTACCGTTCGGCCACGGAGCTTGAGTTCCAGAGGGGCCTGCGCTCGAGTACCTCCATCGCGTTCCAAGCGAAGGACCTGGGACTTCGGGTGTTTCCCGACGCCAGCGTGTATGGCGGTCCGCTGGTCGGCAGCCATGTGGGTGCGGACATCGCCGCGGGCCTGCTGGCCGTCAGCATGGACCAGAATGAGGGAGTCGTCATGCTGGTGGATGTAGGCACCAACACCGAGGTGGTGGTGGGCAACCGGCACCACATGATGGCGGCATCGTGTCCGGCGGGGCCCGCCTTTGAAGGGGGACAGATCACCAATGGGATGCCGGGCTACGATGGCGCCATTGAGTCCATCCGGATCGCCGGCGGCGAGGTCAAGTACCGTACCATAGGAAATCTGGAGCCTCAGGGAATCTGCGGCTCGGGGCTGGTAGACCTGCTGGCCCAACTAAGGGACACGGGCCAGATGGGCGAGTTGGGCGCATTCGCGGATGGAGGGCAGGAGTTCCCCTTCGTGCCGGAGCCGAGGATGTCTTTGTCCAGGTCCGATGTCAGCGCGCTGGCCCAGGCCAAGTCGGCCAACTACGCCGGCCAGTACATACTGCT
>CAJWBT010000216.1 GCA_913020235.1 uncultured Chloroflexota bacterium | reverse complement strand
GTCAAGGGTTGGGGGACGTAGGACATCATCCGGTGCCGCTTGAACTCCCGGTAGGCCCCGTAGTCCAGGAGGAACTCGAAGGTGTAGTCCACCAGCTCGAACTCGCGCACCGGCGCGTCATGTGGGCCCAAACCGGCCACACATTCGTTGATTGTTTCCCGGCGCTCTTCCGGCGACATATCCAACACCCGCTGCCATATCCGGTCATAACCCAGGTCCGATTGCCGGTACAGCAGGGCCGCCGCCAGTTTCTCTTCGGCCTGACGATCCCAATGGACCAACCGCACCCCCGGTCCGGGGCTCTTTTCATCCGCGCCCGAGGAAGATAGCGGCGCCGGCGCAGCCGCCAACTCGCCCTCTGGAGGGGGTGGGGTGTCGGCGGGCTCTGAGCCGTAGCGGCGGGCCAGCCCCTGCTGGACGGCGGCCGTTCCGGCCAGATAGGGGTTCGGCTCGGCGTACTTGATCAGCGTGGGGACGATGTCCCGCGCCTGTTGCCGGAGGTCCCGCCCCAAGTCCTGCTCCTCAGCAAGCTCCGACGACCTCAGCTTGGAGATAGCGTGCTCCAGAACTCGGGCGTTGGCGGTCACACCCACGTTGGTCAGAGTGGCCGCCGGGAGAACGGCCCGGCAGTTGTCGGTGGCGCTGCGGCGCAGGCGCATTTTGTAGGCCGTCTGGCTTTCCCCCTCTCCTTGGGGGCTGGTACTCTGAAGGTACTCCATGAAACCATCGATCAAGCCACGATAGTCCTGGAACAGCCGCCGGCACGTCTCATCGTACAGCCGGGCGAGTTCCGGATGTCCTTCAAGCTCTCGAGGCGAATAGAAGTAGTCCGCCGGCATGATCTGGTAGCGGGACGACTTCTCGGTGTAGGACGCCAGCCGGTTGTCTTCCAGGGTATCGCACGCCAGCCGGGAGACGTTCTCCACCGCCAGGTGGACCACGGCATGTTCGGCGACCGAGGCGTGCCCGTACCCCAGAACCCATCGCTCGTGAAATTCGGCTGCTTTCTCCCGGCTGACCTGCCGGGCGATCTCGTCGAAAGGTTCCGGCCGCCGCGAGGTCATGGCGAAGGCTACCGCGATCTGCTCTTCGCTCAGCTCGTGGGCGTCCAGCGGGTAAACCCGGCGGCTGTAGATGGGAGAACCGTTGCCACTATCGGCCATTGTCGTAGCCCGACCCCCTAACACATCACTAGGCCATTGCAGGCGCGTTCGCGAAGTTTGTCAAGCAGTAACTGTCAAAGTAAGCGCAGCCGCACCTTATGTCAACTGTTGAAACAAGGTCACCTTGCGAACAATGCACAAGTGTCGAGGGTAGACCAGAGCGCGGCCAGCGCTACTTCTTCGGCAGCACTCCGTGCCGGAGAGCGCCGGGAAATCGATCCAAAAAGGTTGCCTGGCCCTAGATATTGTACGGCGGCTCTTGATAAACACCCTACGTGAATGCCCCGAAGCCGTCAGGAATCTGGGCTTCAATCAAGTGAGTGCGGCCGGCGGCCAGGGCCGACTCCAAAGCCCGGGTCAACTCGGCCACCGACGCAACCCGGGTCCCCTCGAAGCCGTAAGACTCGAACAGCTTGATGAAATCCGGGTTGACCAGCTCGGTTGCCATCAGCCGTCCGGCATACCTGTCGCGCTGGAAACCTTTGAGGACGCCCCAAGCGTTGTCGTTGAACATCAAAACGATGGTGTGAATGCCGTACTGGGCGGCGGTGGCCAGCTCCTGCATGTTGTACTGGAAGCCGCCGTCACCGGTAACGCAGACCACCGGGCTGTCCGGTCGGCCCAGCTTGGCCCCCAGAGAGGCCGGGAACGCAAAACCCAGTCCCAACCAGCCGTGGGGGTATATGAATGTACGGGGTCCGTAGATCGGGAGACAGCGGCTGGCCCGGCTGGTGGCCACGGTGGGGTCCAGGGAGAAGATCGTATTCCTGGGGGTAACCGCACGGATGGCCTCGAAGGTGCGAAGCTCGTTGCCCCACTGCTCCTTCAAGTTATCGTAGATCTGCTGCCGGAGGGACTCGACTTCGGCCCGATAAGCATCCCCTTTGTAAACGTCACGCCCGACCAGGCTGTCCAGCCACTGGCGGACCACTGTCCGGGAGCCGGCCACGATGGGGATCGCGGTAGGATAGTTCTTGCCGATCGCTTCGCCATCCAGGAGAACGTGGACGATCGTTTCCGGCAGCTTCAACCCCACGCCGAGCGTGCTGCGATAGGGAAGTATAGACCCCAGCACAACCACCAAATCGCAGGTGCCGAGCCAATCCTGCACCGGGTTATCCCCCCAGATACGCCGGCCCAGAGCTTGACCCAATGACAGCGGGTGGTCTTCCGGGAAGGTCCCCTTGGCGCCGTCGCCGGTGACCACCGGCGCGCCCAGCTTTTCAGCGAGCCGGACTATCTCTTCGGCTCCCCCCTGGGACTGGACTTCCTCGCCCACGAAAATCGCCGGCCTCTTGGCCTGAAGCAGCGCCTTCAGGGCCCGCTCCACCATCTCCGGGTCTCCCTGGGGCACCTCCGGGTCCCTTTGGCCCAGCACCTCCACGTCGGCCTCCCGTCCCATCAGGTCCCACGGGACCTCCAACTCGATGGGGCGGGGCCGCCGCGTCTGAAACCGCTGGAACGCTTCCATCAGGCGGTCGGGGATCGATTCTACCTGGTCAATCAAGGCGTTCCAGTCGGTGACCGCGCGGAACATCCCCAACTGGTCTTTGGTCTCGTGGGTGGTCAGCCTGCCCCCATCGATGAAATCGTGCTCCACATTGGTTGTGATTTCCAGCACCGCCGAGCTGGAGAAGTAGGCCTCTCCCAGCGCCCCCACCGAATCGGCGGCACCCGGGCCGGTACTGGTAAGCAGCACGCCAGGCCTACCCGTAGCCCGGGAGTACCCGTCCGCCATGTGCCCGCAGCCCAGTTCGAGCCGGCCACCGATGAACCGAAGCCGGTCCTGATTATCGAATAGTGCGTCAAACAGGTCCAGGGTGTGCACGGATATGATTCCGAACACCGTGTCGACCCCCTGGGCCATCAGGGACTCGACCACGGCCCGGCCCCCGGTCATCCTTGCCACGAAAGGTCCTCCTGTGTGACGAGCGGTCAGCCGTTAGCGGTCAGCATCAGACTGACCGGGCCTTCCAGCGACTTCTTGATATCCATCAGGAACCGGGCCGTCTCGGCACCGTCGGCCACCCGGTGGTCTACCGATATCGTCGCTTTCATAATCCTCGCCACCGCGACCTGCCCGGACCGGACCACTGGGCGCTCTTTGACCGCCCCCACCGCCAGGATGGCGGCGTGAGGCGGGTAAATAATGGCCGCGAAGCTGTCCACGTCGAACATCCCCAGGTTGCTGATGCTGAAGGTGGTGCTGGAATACTCTTCGTTGCGCAGAGTCCCGCTGTTGGCCCGGGCGATGAGGTCGCCGCTGGCCTTCGCGATTTCCAGCAGGCCCTTGCTCTCGCAGCCCGCGATCCCCGGCACAATGAGCCCGGCATCGAGGGCGATGGCGATACCGATATTGATGGAGGAGCTTACCCGCAGGTGGTCGCCCTGGAAGGAGGCGTTAAACCTGGGATGCCGCTGCAGGGCGACGGCACAGGCCTTGATGATGAAGTCGTTGACGCTGACGCGATCTTGGGTGGCCAGGGCCGCGTTGAGGTCTCGACGCATTTCCATCGCCTTGGTCATGTCCACGTCGGCGGCCACGTAGAAGTGGGGAGCGTTTCGTTTGCTGTCGACGGTCACTTGGGCGATTACCTGGCGCATTCGGGAGAGGTCCACCCGCTCGACAGCAGGCGTACCGGCCCCGGCGTCCAGGGGAGGAGTGTCCCTCGACGCAGGCGGTGTTTCCCGGTGGCCCAAAACGTCGCCCTCGACGACCCGCCCACCGGGACCGGTGCCGGTGACCAGGGACAGGTCGATGCCCTGCTCACGGGCCAAGCGCCGCGCGATGGGTGAAGCGCGGACTTCGCCCGCCGGAACGGCTGTCTCCGAGGGAGATGAAATCCCCCCTCGGCCCCCTTCTGCAGAGGGAGGTTGCGGGGGGCTGGCCTCGTGCCCGGCCTTCGTCAATAGACCTTCCGGCAGAGCCTCGTCCGGGCCGGTGATCACGGCGATGAGGTCCCCGACCGGAATGGAGACCCCCTCTTGAGCCACGATCTTCCGCAACACCCCGCCGATGAAAGCCTCGAACTCCACGGTGGCTTTGTCGGTCTCGATGTCCGCGATCACCTCGCCTCGCGCCACCGAGTCTCCCTCTTTCTTGTGCCACCGCACAACGGTGCCCTCACGCATGTCGTAGCCCATCTGGGGCATGACGATCGACGTCGCCAATGTTTCCTCCTGCAGACACGTCCGGAATCCGGTTGCGTCGGCGGGCCCGGCGGGGCCGCTGGTTTAGGGGACAGTCTACCAGCTAACGTTTGCTTTTCCTACCCGTTGGGCCGAGCGGCGGCATGAAGGGTCGGCACTCTATGCGGCTCAAGGCTACGAGGGGCAAGATCCCATACCGGGACGGGGCGTATCCCCGCATAGAGCGCCGGACGTTGGGCTGATGGATTCGTCCCTCCTGACCCGGAGGTGACCCCTGCTGAAGGGCCTTGTCCCAAAGCCGTCATTCAGAGGAGCGAAGCGGCGAGGAATCTGGGGTGGGGCACCCTCATGCGTGACCCACCGCCCC
>CAJWBT010000215.1 GCA_913020235.1 uncultured Chloroflexota bacterium | reverse complement strand
AGAGAGCGCGCTTACACCGTTCGTGGGGAACTCCGATTCCATCCGGACGCGTCGGGACGAAGTCAGACGTGTCGGACCACAGGGATCGTCTACTGAATAGGCCGCTTGGCCGGAGGCCCGGGCGGCTAGTTCGTGGAAGGTGAGTGGCGTTCGAGTCGGGCCAGCGGCCACTCCAGCACCCGGTCGTCGGAGTAGCGCACGGAGACCGTCTCCTGGAGACGGTGGCCCACAATGACCCTGGCCAGCCCCTTGGGTGTGCCCACTTCCTCGCCGATGCGGGGGAAGGCCCGGTTGATCTGCCGGTACTGCTCGTACTCGAACCTTAGACAGCAACGCAGCCGGCCACAGCCGCCGGCCAGCCCCTCGGCACTAATGGGCAGGGCTTGCTCCTTGGCCATGCGCACGGAGATAGCGTCGAACCTGGTCAGCCAGGCGCTACAGCACAGCCCGCGGCCGCAGCGTCCCAGTCCGCCCGCCGCTTTGGCTACATCTCGTTCACCTACCTGCCGCAGCTCCACCCGGCAGCGCAGCGCCGAGCCCAGCTCGCGGAGAAGGGGGCGAAAGTCCACTCGCCCTTCCGCGCCGAAGGTTATCTTGAGGCGGCTGCGGTCGAAGGTGTAATGGGTGTCGATGATCTTCATTTCCAGTTGCAGGGCGCGGACCTTGCTGCGGGCCAGATCGAAGGCTTCACTCTCCATCTCCCTGATCTGCTGCAGGCGGCCGAAATCCGACGCGGTAGCTTTACGCACCACCGTTGCCGCGGGTTCAGCGTCGGGCTGGCTGCAGACCAGATCGTGGGGCTCGCGAACGACCCAGCCCAGCTCCTGGCCCTTGTCCGCCTGGACTACCACGTAGCTGTTGCGGTGCACTTCCAGCTCGCCCGCGTCGACGTAGACGATGGGGTCCGCCCGGCGCCAGCGTATCCCAACTACCCGGTTCAAGCTTGGACCGTTGTGATCGGCAAGTCTAGCATTAACACCTCCAGCGCCAGTCTGGCGCTGGCGTTTCGGTCCAGGGCCTCAAGCGTCTCTAGCAGCCGCTTGATGAAGCGGACGATTTGGACCGACGTCAGTTGGGCCGCCTGAAGGCGCAGGTCGGTCTGCCGGTCGATATCTAGGACGTAGTCCTCGCCGCCTTCCTTTATCAGCAACAGGTCGCGCCACCAGCGCAACCAGAGGAAGAGCGACTCTTTGGCCGAGTCCCGGTCCTTGGAGAAAATGGTGGCAAGCTCGCCGGCATAGTTGAAGCGCACGCTCAGCCCGGACTCGCACGTCTCTTTCAGCCGGTCCAACTCCGCCTCCCGCCGCTCCAGCACGTCCTCCCCTTCGGCCAAGGCAGTGATGGCCCAGCCCGGGCAACCTCGGGCAAGCCGGGACAACCGCTCGGCCTCTTCGGGGCCGGTGTGATGTTCTGTTACCAGCGTTTCTACCATCTTCTCTTTGGGCATCGGCAGGAGGACCAGGCGGCGGCAGCGAGACCGAATGGTGGATAAGATTCCTTCTTCGCGGGCCGTCAAGAGCAGGATCAAGACCTGGGGAGGAGGTTCCTCCAGGGTCTTCAAAAGGGCGTTGGCCGCATCCTCGCTCATCAGGTCGGCCTGATCAAATATGATGACGGTGCAGGCGCCCTCGTAGGGTTTCAGGTTAACCTGTCGCAGCACCTCTCGGACATCGTCGATCCTGATTACGGTCCTGGTCGGTCCTCCCTCTTCGCCACGGCCCACGCCCACAACCCGAAGGTCGGCGTGGTGACCTTGGGCGATGCGGGTGCATTGCACGCAATCACCGCAGGGTTCTCCAGGGCCCTGTAAACAATTTACGCCCTGGGCCAGGTTCAGGGCAAGGGTCATCTTGCCCACATGGGGCGGGCCTACCAGCAGGTATGCGTGGGCCGCTCGGCCCTGCTTGAGGCTGGCCTCCATGTGCCGGAGCACCTGGTCCTGTCCGTATACCTGCCACATATTAGCTTTCAGCTGTCAGGCCCCCCCTTTTGATAAAGGGGGGAGTCCCTGGCCGCTGCGCGCTGACCGCTAAAGGCTGAAAGCTGATCGCTTCAAAAAACATCGCAGTTCATCATGTCCTGGTAGCTCTCGCGGCGGCGGATCAGCCGGCTCCGGCCGTCCCGGACCATCACGATCGGAGGCCTGGGATTCATGTTGTAGTTGCTGGCCATAGACGGGGCGTAGGCCCCCGAGGCAGGAATGGCGATCAGGTCGCCAGCCTCCAATACGGGGAGCATTATATCGGAGGCCAACACGTCTCCCGACTCACAGTATTTGCCGGCAATGGTCACCTTTTCCAGCGGCGGCCAGTCCGCCTTGCCCGCGGCCACCACCTCGTAAGACGCCTGGTACAGGGCGGGACGGATATTGTCCCCCATGCCTCCATCGACGCTGACGTACTTGCGCACCCCGGGGATTTCTTTGATGGCGCCGACCCGGTACAGGGCAACCCCCGCTGGGCCCACGATAGCGCGGCCCGGTTCGATGGTCAGCTTTGGCGTAGCCATGCCCAGGTCCTCGCAGGTGGACGTCACGGCGGAAACGATGGTCTCGGCGTACTCCCCAATGTCCGGCGGCTTCTGGTCGCGGGTGTACGCGATGGCAAAGCCGCCTCCGGGGCTGAACTCCCGTAGCTCCAAGCCCTCCTCCCGGAACTGGGCGGCGAAGCGCAGCACCAGCTCGGTTGCGACGCGGAACGGCTCAAGCTCGAAAATGGGAGAGCCCAGGTGAAAGTGCAGGCCTTGCAGCTTGAGGTGCCGGGCCGCCAGCGCCAGCCGGATGGCCTCAGCGGCGTGGCCGGTCTGGATGGAGAAACCGAACTTGGAGTCGAGAATCCCGGTGGTTGTGTACACGTGGGAGTGGGGGTCCACCCCCGGCGACACCCGGATCAGAACGTCCTGTACCTTTCCGGCGGCGGACGCGATGCGCTCCAGCAGGTCCAGCTCGTGGAAGCTGTCCACCACCACGTATCCGACGCCATGCTCCACGGCCTCAGCCAGCTCATCGGGCGTCTTGTTGTTCCCGTGGAAGTAGACCCGGTCCAGGGGAACACCGGCGCGGCGGGCTATGGCCAGCTCGCCGCCGGAGACCACGTCCAGGCCCAGACCTTCTTCGTGGAACAGGCGCGCCAGGGCGGGGTTGATGTAGGCCTTACTGGCGTAGGCGACCTGGGACGCCGGATAGCGCTGCCGAAACTCCTGGATGAAGCTGCGGCAACGGGCCCGGAGTGTCTCTTCGTCCAGGATGTAGACCGGAGTGCCGTACTCGGTGGCAAGCTCCAGCGTATTGCAACCACCGATGACCAGCTGGCCTTCGGGGTTGACCTGGGCGGTATCGGGGAACACCGCGTGGGGAAACATCGCCATCCTTTCAACTCTCAGCAGTTCGGCTGACTGCTGATCTCTTGTTTACAGGGGCCATCATAGGCCCAATGAGCAAGCTTGTGCAACCGGGAGCCCGCCGACACTCCCAACAGCCGCGCAACTACTCCGGTGCGGTCAACATCATGAGTTCTGGGGCGGCCTCGGCCCACGGCTATCCAGGTGCGGTGCTTGGCGTCCGAGCCTCCGATAAAGATGACCGTTGGCGAACGGTTCCACCTCAACGACGCTGCCGGCCGACCCCTCAAAGGCAGATATCGGGTACGTTTGCACAATAGACTGGAGGGGCTTACCCTGGAAATAGTGTTCTGCAGGGGGATTGCCAGGCCCCTAGGGGATGAGATCGGGTTGTGCTGCCAAACCGCGTTGGGGCCGGCACAGCCTGCACCTTTCTCCTGGCGGCTTGGAGTGCCAAACCAAACGTTAATCGAAGCTGAGGAAACGGCTAGTTGAAGATACTCCTGACCAACGACGACGGCATCCGGGCCCCCGGCCTGTGGGCGGCGGCTCGCGTCCTGCGCCGGGTGGGTGAGGTGCACGTGGTGGCGCCGGAACGGGAGCAGAGTGGGGTCGGCACCTCCCTCACCCTCCATTCAGCGGTGGGGGTTGCCCCGGCGCCGGTGGACCCCGGGCTGGGCGAAGACGGCGAAGCAGCGCACCCCGTGGTGGCCTACTCCGTGGAGGGGACGCCGGGCGATAGCTGCGTAGTGGGGCTGGAGAGCGTGGTGGGCCCGGTGGACCTGGTGGTGTCCGGGATAAACCCCGGGTCCAACCTGGGCTGGGACGTGGTGGTCTCGGGTACGGTGGGCGCGGCGATTCAGGGCTACGTCCGCGGCTACCCCACCATCGCCATTTCGGTTGGCGCGGTAGTAAACCCCCAATTCGAGGGGGCCGCCCGGCTGCTCCGGTTGCTGGCCCAGCGGCTGAGCCAAGCGCCGGCGAGCGCCGGTTTCTTCCTGAACATCAACGTGCCCAGCATTCCCGTGGAGAGAATCGCTGGGGTTGAGGTCACCCGGCTGGGCCACCGCTCCTATGCGGAGTCGGTGCGCGAGGAGGGAAGCGGGACGGACAAACGGTACCGGATCTCCCGAAACCGCCCGGTCCCCGGGGAGCCCCATCCCGGCACCGACATCTGGGCGCTGAAGAAGAACCTGATTTCCATCACCCCCCTACAAATCACCCTGGGCCACCAGGAGATGATGCCCGAGATTGAGGGCCTGGTGTCCGGCCTTTCCGCCCAGTTGCTGGGCCAGCCCAACTGATCCGTCCCCGGCTACCCCGAGCCCGCCAGCAGCGAGGCAAGCAGCGCCAC
>CAJWBT010000214.1 GCA_913020235.1 uncultured Chloroflexota bacterium | reverse complement strand
TGATGGCGGCGGCCCCCTCCATGTTCTCGGCGCCTCCGCAGGGGCTTCCCACGAAGCCGGCGTAGGGCCCGTCGGTGATCTCCACGTCGTAGGCGCACGATATCTTGCAGTTATAGGATGGTTGGGGGGTAATCTTCCAGCGGGCGCAGGCGTCAACGTACTTTTGGGCGAACTCCGCGCCCCATACAGGGTCGGTCATGTTCTTGGCCGCGACCCTCAGGTTCTTGCCCCACGGGTCGCCATAGCCGCGGGTGATGCCCCCGTCCTTGAGCCAGGGCGCCGAGCCGGAAAGGTTCTCCTCCCATTTGGCCGAGGTTTCCACCAGTCCCGTCGGGTCGAACAGAGGCACGGCGCCGGTGCCCCGTACGGCGATGGCCTTGAGGTTCTTGCTGCCCATGATGGCCCCCGGACTCCCTTTGCCCGATCCGTGGTTGCGGTCCGCCTTCACCATGGCGCCGGGAAGCTGGGCCTCTCCCGCGGGGCCGATGCATGCCACGCTGATGTTCTCTTCGTCCCCCAGCTCCAACTTGAGACGGCGCTCGGTCTCCCTGGTGCTCAGGCCCCACAGGTGGCCGGCGTCCCTCAGCTCCACCCGGTCATCGTCGATCCAGAGATAGGCGGGCTTTTCGGCCCTGCCGGTGAAGATGATACCCTCATGGCCCGCCAGCTTCAGATAAGCCCCCCAATAGCCGTGGCCATGGCCCACACCGGCGGAGTAGGGGATAGACAGGTTGAAGCAAACGGTGGTCCAATCCGACGAGTTGACGGCGGGGGTCCCCGTCAGCGGTCCCAACATGATGATGAGGGGTGCGTCCGGGTCGGTGGCCTCGGCTTGCTGAGGAGCGTCGCGAAGCAGATAATAAAGACCCAGTCCGGTGCCGCCCACGTACTTGCGCAGGACCTCCTCGCTGGGGAGGGGTTCCTTGACGATGGTCTCTTCCCTGAGGTCTATGCGCAGGATATGAGGCCGGTACCCTCCACGAATGGGCATGATGGTCCTCCTTGATTCTCCCCGCGGCCGGAGCGGCTTCTTGGCCGTGACAGTGGAATGGTAGCGTTGGGTGGATGGTTTGTCTACCGGAGGGCTTTCTGGAGAGGCTTGGAGAACCTCTTTCTTGAAAGAAAGAGGTTCTCCAAAACCCCGGAGGAGCGTGGGCGCACTGCCGCGACAGCCTTCAATCCCGGTCTGTCATGCTATAATGCCACTTAATCCAAGCGATAAAGGATAGGTTATGGTAACGGAGCCGATCCGGCTGACCAGCTTGGCCCACAGCGCCGGTTGAGCGGCCAAGTTCAGCCACGAGGACCTGGTCGAGGTCCTGAGCAAGGTGCCAGTGGTAACCCACCCCGATCTCCTGGTTGGCGCCGGGACGGGGGACGACGCCGGAGTCTACCGCCTTGGCAACGACACCGCGTTGGTCCTGACGGTGGACTTCTTCCCTCCCGTCATCGACGATCCTTACAACTACGGCGCCGTCGCCGTCGCCAACGCCCTCAGCGACATCTACGCGATGGGAGGCAAGCCCCTCCTGGGTCTGAACATCGTCGGCTTCCCGGTGGAACTCCCCAAGGAGATTCTGGGGGAGATACTGAGGGGTGGCTACGACAAGGCCCAGGAAGCGGGGTGCCTTATTGTCGGCGGCCATACGGTGGATGACCGGGAGCCCAAGTACGGTTTGGCGGCCGTGGGACTGGTGGAGCCCGGCAAAGAGGTCACCGTCGCCGGCGCCAAGCCCGGAAACCGGCTGGTCCTGACCAAACCCTTGGGCACAGGGATCATCACTACCGCGGGCAAACAGGACCGGGTGACGCGGGAGGTGATGGATACCGCGGTGGCCGTAATGAGCACATTGAACCGGGCCGCCTCGGAAGCCATGATCAAGGTGGGCGTTGACGCCTGCACCGACATCACCGGCTTCGGCCTCATCGGCCACCTCAACAACATGATGGAGGCCAGCGGCACCGGGGCAAGACTCTCGCTATCGGACATACCGGTAATACCCGGTGCGCGGGAGCTGATCGAACAGGGAGTCGCTCCGGGAGGCACGCACCGCAATCTCGATGGCGTCGGGAAACAGGTGCGCTGGCACCCGGATGTTTCCGAGAACGCCAGGCTGCTCCTGTGTGATGCCCAGACCTCCGGGGGCCTTCTCATCTCGGTGCCGAAGGAAAGGACCGACGCGCTGCTGAAGGAGTTGGAAGCCGCCGGCGTCGAGGGCGCTCGGGTGATCGGCGAGCTGTTGACCGACGGCCAAAAAGGTATCCAGGTGCTGCCCTAAAGGCTGGGCTGCCGGGGCTGGCGCGCCTCAAGCCACGCCAATGACCTACCGGTGCGGTTCGACACCGTTGGTGGAAATCCCCCCAACCTCCCTTTGCGAAAGGGGGGCGAGCAGAGGATTTTCTTCCGCTCCGCCCGCGCTCATCAATGGCCGGCAACCATTTCCCTTGCCGGCCCGACCCGGTCGAATAGCCACCGGGGCCATCACGCCAGGACGCCGGACTCCTCCAAGCCCTTGATCTCCGCCGCCGACATATTCAACAGTCCGCCGATGACGGCCAAGTTGTCCTCTCCCAGGGCGTGGCACCGTTCCAGTATTCCCGGCGTCTCCGACAGTCGCACAAAGGTCCCCGGGTACTCGACGGGGCCGGTGTCCGGGTCATCCACCAACGTGAGGAAGCCCCGCGCCCGCATGTGAGGGTCCATGAACAGCGTCTCTCCGTGCTGGACGGCCCCGGCCGGAACCCCCTCCTTCTGAAGCATGAGCATCACCTGGTGGGGCGTGTGGTCCCGGGTCCACTCATCGATGCGTTGGTCCAACTCGTCCTGATGCGACAGGCGTTGCTCCATGGTCGAGAACATTTGCTCCCGGCACCAGGCAGGGGACCCGAGCACCCGGCAGAGGGCCTGCCACTCATCCTCGTTTCGGACGGCGATAGTGCACCAGGCGTCTTCTCCCTTGCAGGGGTACGCACCGTGGGGGGCCAGGTACCGGTGCCGGTTGCCTATGGGTGAGGGGAGGTAGCCGTTGACGGCGTAGTCCAGGTACACGTTCCCCATGGCGAAGGCGGTGGCGTCCACCTGGCTAAGCTCGATGAGCTGCCCCTGGCCGGTGAGGTCCCGGTGGCGGAGGGCCGCCAGCACCGCCACGCTGCCGAAGGCCGCGCTCAGGTAATCGGGCGTCCAGACGGGTGGCCCCGCGGGCTCGGGGCTGTCCGGGTATGACCAGAGGTGGTACATGCCGGTCATCCCCATGGCCACCGCCGCCAGGCCGACGTTGTTCCGGTAGGGCCCGGTGGTGCCGAACCCCGGAAGCCGCACCATCAGGATGTCGCGGCGCAATGTGCGTAGCTCCTGGTATCCGAGGCCCCAGTTGTCCATGACCCGGGGGCTGAAGTTCTCCAGCACCACGTCGCAGTGGGGAACGAGTTTCTTGATTACCTGCCGTCCCTCTTCCTTGCTCATGTCCACCGCGATGCTCCGCTTGTTGCGGTTCATCTCGTCGAAGGTGACCCTCTGCTGCAGGATGAGCCGTGGGTCCAGGCCGGGGCTGATGCGTCCCCGCTGCTGGCGGACCCGGGACTCGACCTTGATAACCTCGGCCCCGTTCTCCGCCAGGAGCCGCGCGAGGTACGGGCCGGCGATGGCCAGAGTGAAATCCAGGACCCGCACACCCTCCAGAGGGGCCGAGGGTGTGGTGGAATGACCGGCCGGCCGGGCTCGCGACGCCGCACCTGCCGGCTTCGGCTTCAGCACCTCTGAGTTGTGCTGTCCCAGCAGAGGCGCGGGTCTGAACAGCTCCGCCGGGGAGTCGCTCAACCGGAACGGCGAACGCATCAGCCGGTGCCGGCCGATCACGGGGTGTTGGACCTCGGCGTCGAGGTCTCGCTCCCGGAAGTGGGGGTCGCTGGTGAAGTCGTCGGGCCGGTTTATCGGGCCCACGGTGATGTGGTGGGCCTGACCCTGGGTGAAGAGTTCGGCCTTGGTAATCTGCTCGGTGAACTCCATGGTGATGGGCTCGATGAGTTCAAGGTTGGCGATACGCAGGTGGCGGTTGTCCCACATGGGGTCGGTGAACAGCTCCGGGTTGCCCATCCAATCGACGAAGCTCTTCCAGTGGGCGGTGGCGATGACCACCAGGTGGATGAACCCGTCGCTGGCGGGGTAAATACCGTAAGGCATGCCTCCCCCCACGGGGCTGCGGTTGCCGGGCCGTTCAAGGACCGTGGCGTTGGAGCTGTAGTTGACGATAATGTGCTGCTGGCCCGCCGACACTTCTTGACAGGAAACTTCCACCCGCTGCCCCCGGCCCGTGGCCTCCCGGTGACGCAGCGCCAGCAGCGCGCCGTAGGCGGCGAAGGCGGAGGCCAGGTCGTAGGGTACGTTTTGGAGTTCGGCCAGGGGCGGCCTATCGGGAGAACCGCACAGGGACATGACCCCCCCCATAGCGGTGCAGACGATGCTGGGAGCCTTGAAGTGCCGGTACGGGCCCGTCAGCCCAAAGCCGGTTATCGAAACCATGACCAGGCCGGGGTTGTCATTGCTGAGGGTCTCGTAGTCCAGGTCCCAGGCCTCGAGGGTCCCCGGCGCAAAGGTCTCGATCACGGCGTCGGCGCCGCGGGCCAGCAGCCGGAAAGCCTGACGCCCGTCTTCGGCGCTCAGGTCCAGGGTCACGCCCTTCTTGTTGGTGTTGAGGTTGATGAAGGTAAGGCTGGACTCGATGCCGGGGCCGTTGCCGGAGAAGGGTCCCACGCGGCGCGATGGGTCGCCCTCCAGCGGCTCG
>CAJWBT010000213.1 GCA_913020235.1 uncultured Chloroflexota bacterium | reverse complement strand
TGAGCGGCATCAGCCAGTTCGTCACCCTTCACCCCGGCGACCTGATCCTGACCGGTGCACCCGGAGCGGTCGAGGCGCTCCATCCGGGCGACGTTGTTGAGATCGAGGTCCCCGGCATCGGCACGCTGCGAAACCCGGTGGTGTCGGAGAAGGACGCCGTGAGCTAGGCTTGCCCCGGGGTCTCACGGTATTTCCCCGGCGCCTGGCGTTTAGGGCAGGTATTCAGGGTCACCAGGAGGCCCGGTTATTGCTTTCGATCCCGCGCTCGTCGGTATGGTCTCGGATACCCAACTTGATGGAGCGTCTCTAGCGCACCGTGAAGTGCCAGGCGGAGCGCTTCAAAACATGCTCGACTTGGCGGGAGGCCAAGGCCGGGGTCGACGCTAACGTTTCGCCTCTACGGTTCCTGCGGCCCGATCGGGCCCGGGGCTGCCGGACCTCAGCCCCGGGGAAGGCCCAGACCCCGGCTGGCGATGATGTTCCGCTGGACTTCGGAGGTCCCCCCTGCGATCGTGTTGGAGAAGCCTATCATCCAGTTTTCCTGGACCCGGCCCCTGAGGGGCGCCCACTTATCTCCGCGGCCTAGCGCACCGTACAGACCCAGTATCTCCATCCCCGCCACCGTCGCCCGGTGGAGCGCCTCGGTCCCGAACACCTTGCTCATGGATGCTTCTTTGTTGGGCACCAGGCCCTCACCCTGCATGTAGGCCACGTTGTAGGCAATCAGGCGGGCCACTTCGCATTCGATGTACCTGTCGGCCAGCAGGCTGCGCACCCAGGGGGTGTCGATCAAGGGCTGGCCGTTGCGAGAAGTCTCGACGGCGTACCCCCGCACGTCGGCCAGCAACCGGCGGGCAGTGGCCGAATAGTCGATGCCGGACCGCTCGAAGTCCAACAGGGTCACAGCCACGTACCAGCCCCCGTCCTCCTCGCCCACCACGTTCCTGCGGGGAACCCGGACGTTATCGAAGATTACCTGGTTGAACTCTCGGCCGCCGGCAATGTTGTCGATGGGCCGTACCTCGATGCCCGGGGTCTTCATATCCACCAGGATAAAGCTGATCCCCCGGTGCTTGGGGGCGTCGGGGTTGGACCGGGTCAGCAGCATTATCCAATCCGCCCGGTGGGCCAGGCTGGTCCAAATCTTGGCGCCGTTGATCAGGAAGTCGTCGCCATCGCGGACGGCGCGAGTGCTGAGGGAGGCCAGGTCCGAGCCCGTTTCCGGCTCGCTGTACCCCTGGCACCACTGAACCTCACCTTGGGCGACCAAGGGAAGGTGGGCCCGCCTCTGCTCCTCGGAGCCGTGAATCATCAACGTGGGGCCCAGCATTCGGACTCCGGCATTGTCGCGCCCCGGAGCCCGCATGTAGGTCATTTCCTCGCTGAAGAGGGCCGTGCGCACCGGCGAAACGTTCTGACCGCCGTACGCCTCCGGCCAGTGCATGGTCAGCCAGCCTTTGGCCGCCAGCTTCTTGCGAATTTGCCGGGTAAAGTCCCAGTCGAAGTCATCGGGCCGCCGGCCGGAGCCCTCCCAATCGGAAGGAAGTTCGGTTCCGAGGAATCCTCGGAGTTCGCGGAGAAAGGTGTCGTCTTCCGGGCTGAACCTGAAGTCCACGGCGACTCTCCTGTTCGAGGATTGGGCGCAGTCACGAAAGGGTGGCGGGACGACTGGCCTTTAGGCGCGGCCAGCTTGCGATCTCCGGCGAGGGCCATGGTAGTATCTCTCACGAACGCCGTCAACCGTGCCGTCAAGGTCACGAACCTAGCGGTCGCGCTGTGGCCAGCCCGCTCGAGACCAGACCAGGTACCGTGCTGGGCTTGGACCACGAAGCCAGGGGGGTTGTGGCGAAGAACAGACGATGGCCGGGCGCACATGGAAATCCTTGTGGCGCTCCCGATTCTACTCAGTGTCGGTGGTCAGCGATGCGGCAAGTAGTCAGCCGGTCGGGGAAGACGTCGGTCGATGAGAGGACTGACATTGACGACACGAGAGCAGGCCCGATTGCAGATCCTGAACGAGGCGTTGGACCGGCGCTGGAGCGTTGGTGTGGCGGCACTGATCCTCGTGGCGGGAGAGCGCCACCTGTGGCGGCCCCAGCCATACCCGGAGATGAGCGCCCTATCAATAGTGATAGGGAAAAACTACTGCTTTAGATGGTTCCAAATGCCGCCTACGCTAGTAAGGTGAATAGGGAAAAGCCACCGGAGGCTCATTGACGCATGGGTGTGTCGAGTTCGAGGCCGGGAAACTCCGGGATGCAGCAGCGCTTGAAGGTGGCCACAATAGTGTTGCCCTTGGTCTTCGTTGGGGCAATTTTTTACGTAGGCTACTTCGTTATTCCATCCTTCCTCCATTCATTCCTGGGCTTCTTACTCCTGGTCCTTGTCCTGACCGTGGCCACATGTCTGTTCTCCCGCCAAGTGTTCACTCGCATAGAGAGGGCGGAGCAGGCGGCCCGCGGCCGCAGCCAGGAGATGCTCATACTCAAGACTGTGGCGACCGCCGCCAGCCAACCTATGAATCTACCGGAGTTGCTCCAGATAGCCGTGGACGGCGTAGTGGAGGCGACGGGCGTGGACGGCGGTCTGGCTTGCGTCTTGGACGAGAAACAGCGGGAATTGCTTCATGTGGCATACCAGGGCATCCCGGAAGATCTGCTGGGCCCTCTGAAGAAGGTGAAACTGGAAGACGACCCCATTGGGGCCGCGGTGGTGAGCACCGGTGAGCCCGTGCAGATCAGGGACCTCAGCCTGGATCCCCGGGTCGGTGAAAAGGGCCGGTCCAGCGGCTTCCGCTCAGTCATCAGCCTGCCTTTGAAGTCTGAGGGAAAAGTAAAGGGGGTAATGGCCCTGGTCACGCGTTCCCCCTACCAATTCGAGCCCTCCCAGGTCCAGTTCCTGCTTACATTGGGGGGTCAACTGGCGCTAGCCATAGAGAGGGCCCAGTTCCAGCAGCAGCTGGCCAGTGTGGCGATCCTGGAGGAACGGGAGCGCATCGCCCGGGAGATGCACGACGGCCTGGCCCAGGTGCTGGCATATATCAACGCCAAGACCTCGGCGATCAGCCGCCTTCTCAGCGACGGAAACTCGGATAGTGCCCGGCGGGAAGTGGCCGACTTGAGGGAAGCGGCACGGGAGGTGTCCGGCGACGTGCGGGAGGCTATTTTGGGCTTACGGCTGGCCAGCACCGGGGCCGGCACGCTGGTGGCAAGCCTGCGGGAGTACGCCGAGAACTTCGCCACCTTGAGCGGGATGGGCGTCGCCATGGACGGACTAGACGACGCCGACCCTCTGGCATTGGATATGGCCGTGGAGATTCAGGTAATGCGCATTGTCCAGGAGGCCCTCACAAACGTGCGCAAGCACGCCCAGGCCAGCCGCGTCAAGTTGTCCGCAACCCAGAAAGGCGGGGAACTGCGTTTCGTCGTGGAGGATGATGGCACCGGGTTTGACCTGGGCGGTTTGACCGCGAACGGACTTCGGCATTTTGGCATCCAGACCATGCGAGAGCGTGCGGTGAGCGTGGGTGGGGAATGCGAAGTGGAGAGTACTCCCGGTACGGGAACCCGAGTAACCGTGGCCGTGCCTCTGCAGGCCATGATTGGAGCGTCGTGATGGTCAATCCTCGAGTGTTACTGGTAGACGACCATGCGCTTTTCCGCGACGGCATAGCCAGCCTGCTCCGGGCTGGAGGGTTGGAGGTGGTTGGGCAGGCGGCGGACGGAGCGGAGGCTCTGAACCAGGCCCTGGACTTGCGTCCCGACCTCATCCTGATGGACGTGAAGATGCCATCTGTTTCCGGGCTGGCTGCCACCCGGGCCATCAAAAAAGAGATGCCTGAGGTCAAGCTGGTCATGCTCACCGTGTCCGACGACGAGAATGACCTCTTCGAAGCCATCAAGAGCGGCGCTGACGGCTATATATTGAAGGACACTCCCGGGGATGACTTCAGCGAGTTGATATCTCGGGTGTTTAAAGGGGAACCGGCCATCTCCCGGGGCCTGGCCGCCAAGATCTTCCAGGAACTCAGCAGAGCCGGGCAACCGGAAAGCGAAGAACATCCGGCGGAGGGCCGGCTGACCTACCGGGAGGTCGAGGTCCTCCAGTTGGCGGCGGCGGGCGCCACCAACAAGGAGATTGCGGCCCGGCTCCACCTCGCGGAAAGCACAGTGAACTATCACATTCAGCACATTCTCTCCAAGCTGCATCTCCGGAACCGGACGGAGGCCGCAGCCTACGCCACACGGAGGGGCCTGCTCTAGGGGGTCCTGAACAGCGCGCTGGCGCACCCGTTAATTCGGATAGGAGCCCCTGACAGACCTGCCAGGGGCTCCTATCATTGCTGCCAACTTCCTCTCGCCTAAAGACTGTCCATCTTGCACCCCACTGCCGTCAGTGTTGACGTTCTCTGGGAACTCCACGGCTCCTAGAATACGCGTAACCCCCTTGCATAACCCGGAGGGAGCGTGATGGTCAAGAAACGGGTAGCAGTGTTGCGGAGTCGGAACCTCCTCATGGCGGGGGTGGTCACCATGCTGGAAGAGCAAAAGGACATGGAAATTCGCGGTTTTGCGGTCGACGACGCTGACCTCATACTCCAGCTCTCGGCCTTCAAGCCCAAGGTGGTTGTCCTGGACGGTGGAGATGCCGGCTTGGCTTCCCTCCACCCTCTAGGATCGTTGCTCAAACATTTTCCGGGCATGATGGTCATTGCCTGAGGTGGACCCGGAAATTCGGACAGGCAGCTAAGCGAGAGTCCTGCTCCTAAAATTGGATCACCAACAAAG
>CAJWBT010000212.1 GCA_913020235.1 uncultured Chloroflexota bacterium | reverse complement strand
ACCGATTTGGTGGTACCGCCGAAGGTGGGCACCCACGAGGAATGCTTGCCGGGGCCGCCCAAAACGATGATGAGCAGTTCGTCGGGGTTGCGCACCATGGGCACTGGCTCAACGGGGATGGATTCGAGGCGATCGACCATCAAGACGTGGCTGTACCGCTCCAGGGGAATCAGGGCGTGTTCGTGCAGCCATTGCCGGATCTCCCGCTTGCCGAATCCGCCCGCGGCGATGGTCGAAGCGTGCTCCGGCCCCAGGGCCAGCAGGGTTTCACCACCATTGTAGGCGTTGTTGGCCCCGGTCACCGCCATCGCGCCGGCCACTACGGTAAGAGTTTCTTCGGGAGTGCGCCCGGCGGGGTCGTGGATGTTGTGGGGCGGCTCGGCGGCCATCACCGTTACGGTGCTCTGGTCCGGCCGGAAGCCACGCTCCACGTGAAGCGGCCCCCAGGGGTTTTCCTCCTCGTTCTCCGCCACGCAGTAACCGTACTTGGAGGGCGCGCCCTGGGTGGACATATCCCCCACCCCCGGATAGCCCCCCCCAATGTTGAACAGGACGAGGCGCACGGCCCGGCCGATGGTCGCATTGGCTCGCCATCCGGGGCCGTAGGCGCCCGAAGAGCTATGAATGCCCAGAGTCGCCCGGATGGGACCGTTGATAATGAGGAGGGGGGCGCAGGGGTGAGTCGTTGCCTGAGTGCCGTAGAGGTTGAAAGCCGGGTCGCAGATGCCGTCGACGGCGGCCACCACGACCGGCAAATATTCTGGCAGGCATCCGGCCATCACCGCGCTGATCGCAAGCTTCTCGATGGTGGCCGCGCCGAAGTTTGGAGGGATCTCGGCCACTACGTGGTCCGGGGGAAGGCTGGTCGCCGCCATCATTGCCTCCACCCGCTCCGGGGTCGGCGGGATCACCGGCAGGCCGTCGCCCCAACCCCGGTCCAGGTAAAGGCGCTGGACCGCCTCTAGATCGTCGGCAACCTCGATAAGCTGTGAGTTAGACTGGACCAAGTGGCACCTCCGCCGCGAAAGTACTGATGAATTCTTGGAGCCTGCCCGCTCCGTGCCAGTTTTCAGATTTGCAGTTTGCTACACGGGATGGTCGAGCAACCGGGCTGTCGAGGCCATTCCGAGACTCCAGCCCCCGGCGAACTGTATGCAACTCTCTGCCGGCAGGTTAGGTGGTTAACCAGCAGCTTGGAGTTCGGTGGAACGGGGCGGACTCGAAGCCCGCGGCCACCGGCTCGAGAGCGGATTTCTAGTGCCGGGTTAACCCCTGGGCCACCTGCTCCAAGAGTTGGTCGGCCCTGGCCTCTACGGCGTCCGTTTGCAGGCCGCCAAAGGGGTGCTGGGCAATGGCCATGGGCAACTCAGGGATGCCCAGGGAGCGTCGCTCGACCTCCCCCAGGACCCTGAACCGGTCGGTAACTACGGTAACGGTGGGGACGCCGCGCTGCTCCAGTTCGATGGCGTCGTGGATACTCCACGACGTACAAGCGCCTCAATCCCCCAGACCCAAGACCACCGCATCGACGGACTTCGCCAGTTCGTCATACACCTGAATCTCGGCTGGGATGGAGGCGTTGGGCTTCTGGCGATGCATGGTGCTCGAGATCTCGTACTTCTGGCGCAGCAAGTCCTCCAGCCGGTTGAAAAGAATGTCACCGTTGGCCTTGCTGTTCCAGAGGAAGCCGATTTTGCGGCCGCCGAGGCTGTCAAGGCGTTGCGCTTTGGGATGCCGCAGGTCGCGGGGGAGAGCGGTAGGATCGAGAACGAGAATGGTGCCAGTGGCCATGGGTTCAACTCCTGAAGCTCCTTCATGGAGCAAGGTAGTATGTTTTGCAGCCTACGGCGTCAGTCAGTGGCTGTCAAGATTGGGTACCATTTCAAGAGCGCGCTGACGGTTGGGGGGCTCTCACAGGATAAGTGGAGCACTGCTTCCGGCCGTCACCGAGGAACAGGGTCAGATGAGTATCAATCGGCGCCGCCACAGGTCTCACGCACCTTGCATTTCCGACTATCGCTACGCCCAGGGCGTGATCGACGTGGCCCCATAGCAGAGTGGACGTCTGAGGGCAGGGCTCTCACCGGGTCTCTCATACCGTGATTCGACGATGCTCCGCGCATCAAGTCTGATAGAATCGGGACATGTGGCAATGGCTCATCATTGGCTTTTTTCCTCGCTGCAGGCGTGGTAGGCGTGACACCGTGCTGGCCGGGCTCAACCTCCGATCCTGATGCCAGCCGCACGGGCTGCCGATACCCGCGAAATTCCTTGATTTGAGAGATTCCGGCCGGCAACACACGAACAGGCAGAATGTTGGGAGGCCCCATGAACTACGAAGCCTTGTTTCTGGAGAGGAGCGGCCATATTGCTATCCTCACCCTGAACCGGCCGGAAAAGCTAAATGCCCTTAACAATCAGCTAAACCGTGAACTCCACATGGCCCTGGACGAGGTGGCCGGGGAGTTCCCCGATACCCGGGTGCTGATCATCACGGGGACGGGACGCGGCTTCTGCTCCGGCGCCGACGTAGGCGACCAGGCCGAGGCCCTTTCCCGGTCACAGAAGCAGGGACCCCCACAATATGAAACTGAGGCTGCCTTCAACGAGAGCATCCTGGCCCTGGGCCCCCACATCCCACAAATACCACAGCCGGTCATCGCGGCGGTCAACGGGGTGGCGGCGGGCGCCGGGCTATCCATCGCCCTGGCCAGCGACATCCGCGTCGCCTCCGACAAGGCCCGGTTCTCTTGCATATTCGTCAAGCGCTCCCTGGTTCCCGACAACGGCGCTTCTTACTTCTTGCCCGCTCTGGCCGGGATGGGAGTAGCCGCGGAGATGGCCCTCACCGGCCGCGTCTACGATGCCCAGTGGGCTCACCGGGTGGGCCTGGTGAACATGGTAGTCCCTGCCGAGCAGCTTATGGAGGAAGCCAAATCCCTGGCCCAGGAGATCGCTGCCAACCCGCCGCTGGCGGTCCGGGCTACCAAGCAGCTTCTGACCAGCCACGTCCCGGACCTGCACCGAGTCGCCCGAGTCGAGTACGAAGCCAATGCCCCGTTCAGAAACGGCGAGGACCGGCGCGAGGCAATCATCTCCTTCCTGGAGAAGCGTCAGCCGGTATACACGGGGAGGTAGGTGCTAGGACAGCCCGGACTTTGCGGTGAATAAATCCCCCTCGGTCCCCCTTTATTATAAAAGGGGGATGAAGGGGGATTTCGCAGGTCAGTTTAGCCTTCGCTTGGGTTCAATTGTCTATGCAAGGGCCGGTAAAAGAGCGCGGCGGGCATCAAGCGAAGGTCCGGGTAAACTCGCGCGGTCCCCAGTCAACCATCCGGGAGGGCGATTATGGAGCCACAGCAGTTCCGGGTTTGGGCCATGGGATGCTCCCATGTGGGGGCGGACATTCGTCACGGGAGAGAGAGCCTGGCCGAGCCGATACGCCACTCGGAGCAAGGTGGCGACGAAGGTGGCCCCGCCTTTGAATGGGACATCGCATTGAATCTAGGCGATTTTTCGGCCACTCAAACAACCTTGGACGACGCCGAAGGCCGGGAGGTGGTTCGCCAATTCGGTGCGCTACAAAAGCACCGGCGAGAGGATGTCTACACCCTGGCCGGCAACCATGACGCCACCCATCATGGCGAGGCCACCCAGTGGTGGTTCCGCAAATGGATCGACCCTACCGGCGAGAATACCCAGCATTCCGGCGTGGACCGATCCAGGATGCCCTACCCGGTGGAGGGCTCATGGGAGCGGTATTCCTTCCAAACGGGCAATCTGCTGTTTTTGATAATGAGCGATCGCAACGACTTCGAGCCGCCGGTGGGTCGTGGCGAATGGGGAGGCTACCCGGCGGGAGCCGTGACGAGCGAAACGTTCGAGTGGTGGCGGCGCCTGGTCGAGGAGCACCCGGGCCATGTCATCATCACGGCGCACCACCATATGCTCAAGGAAACCACGGTCGCCTCTGGGCCCTGGGAGGGACATACCAGGGATGAAAGCGGTGATTGGGCGTCTTCTTACCACGGCTACTTCCCCGA
The DNA here is from genome assembly GCA_913020235.1 of uncultured Chloroflexota bacterium. The sequence continues at coordinate 747 of CAJWBT010000212.1, read as the reverse complement.
CGGCGGGCCGGAAGGCGCTTCCTACCTCTACTTCCTGGACGATGAACCCGATGCGCAGGTCTTTGAAAGCTACCTGGCCGGCCATCCCGGAGCGATAGACCTGTGGCTTGGCGGCCACACCCACACCACCCCCGACGACCGCCACGGTGGGCGGTCCCACATCGAGCGGAAGTGGGATGTCAACTTCATCAACGCGGCGGGTTTAACCCTTCATCATGGTTCCAACCGGTTTCGCTTGGAGGGAATATTGCCATTGTGTCCCATGAGCCGGTTGCTAACCTTTACCGAGGGCAGCGACGAGGTTCAGGTACAGTGCTATCTCCATACCTCGACCTACGCACCCCAAGGGTGGTACGCCCCGGCAGAGCGGATCGTTCGCCTGGGTAAGCCCTTCCAAGCACAGCATTAGTAAGCCGGCAAGAAGAGGATTTGGGGGTGGTCAGGCTCAAGACACCCGGTGGCGTCGCCACGACGGCAACCTTCGGCTCTTCATAGTCCAAGCCGACCAAAAGCCTATCCGAATACCTGCCACTGTGGTTCGACAAGCTCACCACGAACGGGAAGTTCCGTTCGTCCTGAGCTTGTCGAAGGGCCGGGACCGGCCTGTCTTGAAGTTTTCGGATCGGCTCTGAGCTTCAATCTGGCGGAGGGAGTGGGATTCGAACCCACGATACAGTCGCCCGTATAGCGGTTTTCAAGACCGCCGCCATCGTCCACTCGGCCATCCCTCCCCGGTCTATTCTATAT
>CAJWBT010000211.1 GCA_913020235.1 uncultured Chloroflexota bacterium | reverse complement strand
CGGGCCCACCCGGCCCGCCACTGCCGCCAGTGTCGCCATTGTCGCCAGTGTCGCCAGTGTCGCCAGTATGGCCGGTGTCGCTGGTGTCGCCTTCAGGTGCGACCTGCGAGTCCTGAGGCGCTTCCCCGCCACCCTCTTGGGCGAAGGCGGGAGACGCACTGCTCCACCAGAGCAGCAACACGAACAGGCTCAGCAAGCCCGCAATCACAACGGGCGACAGTTTCGATTTCATCGGCATGAGTTGCCTTGTCCCGGCCATCACTCTACCCTCTCACGGTCTGCCGCCGGGGTTCGAGTTCCCGGCCTCCAGACGTTCATGATAATAACGGTATGTTACGCTCAGCCCGGAGGTGACTTCAGTGACTTGGGTCACACTATGTGTGCGAGGTTGGCTGCGTTTGACTCTTCCTTTCAATATCTAGTAATCAGTCAACTTGAAACTGATCGTTGTCATTCTGAGCAAAGCGAAGAATCTCGTTGTTACGCTGAGATTCCACGTCGCTCCGCTCCTCAGAATGACATCCTGTTACAACCAGGTTGACTGGGCACTCGTCGAGGAAGACCATAACTTAAACAGTCCTGCCCATTTCAAGACTACCGCCATCCCGGCTTAATTTCAACGACCACTCCCGAAGGAGCGGCCGCGCCACCCGCATAGTGCGTAATCGGCTGAGGGCGCCGTTGCAGACCATGGGAGAGCCCAACCGAAACTTGACGCTGGGGGCGTCAGGCTATAGGCTGCCCTTACTCTACGCCCGATGTGGGTAGCTTTGCTGAGCATTTAAGGGTTTTCAATCACACAGGCGGCGGTGCTTACGAATAGTATACCATAGACTCCCGGCGAGACGGGGTGAAACCGGCTACAATACCTCCGAGGCTCTCCGTCCCGGCGGCCTGACAGGAGCAAGGCAAATGAAAGCGGCAGTGTTGTACGAAAAGCAACAGCCCCTCATAGTCGAGGAGCTGACGCTGGAGGGGCCCCACCAGAGGGAAGTGCTGGTGAAGCTGGCCGCCAGCGGGGTGTGCCACAGCGACCTGCACTACATCAAAGGAGACCGGGCGCACGTCATGCCGACGGTCCTGGGCCACGAGGGGGCGGGCACGGTAGAGGAGGTGGGGCCCGGCGTCACTTACGCCAAACCGGGCGACCACGTGGTGCTCTCCTTTGTTCCCACCTGCGGCCGGTGTTCCTATTGCCTCGATGGCAGGCAAAACCTGTGCGACGTTCGGGGCGAGCTTCGAGGAGGGACCCTGCTGGACGGGACCGGCAGGATGCGCCTGGGGCAGCAGGAGATCTACCACCACAACGGCCTGTCCACCTTCGCGGAGTATGCCGTGGTCCCCGAGGACAATCTGGTGCTGGTGCGCGAGGACGCGCCATTGGATAAGCTGACCCTCATCGGCTGCGGCGTGTCGACGGGCGTGGGCGCGGCGATCCACACCGCCAAGGTCCGGCCGGGAAGCAAGGTGGTGGTCATCGGCGCCGGAGGGGTCGGCCTCAACGTGGTCCAGGGGGCGGCACTGGCCGGCGCGGAGATGATAATCGCCGTGGACATTCATGGCCCGAAGCTGGAGCACTCCCTGGAGTTCGGCGCCACCCATCTCATCAACGCCGCCACCGAGGATGTGACCGGCCGGGTCCGCGACATCACCAACGGCGCGATGGCGGACTACGCCTTTGAGGTGATCGGCACCGCCGGGACGGTCAACCAGGCCCTTCACTCCACCCGGAAGGGAGGAGTGACGGTGGTCGTCGGAAACCCTCCCTCCGGTACTCAATTCACTATAGACCCGGACTTCTTGCACATGGACCGGGTGCTCATGGGCTGCACCTACGGGTCGTGCTACCCTCGGGCCGACATCCCCAAGTTCGTTGACCTGTACCTGGCCGGCAAACTGAAGCTGGACGAGCTGATTTCCCGCACCTTCGCTCTAGAGGAGATCAATACCGCCTTCGATCTCCTGGACCGGGGTGAGGTGGCCCGCAGCATCATCCGGTACGGGTAAGGCAGGCGGGACCAGGGTGTTGTCCTCCATGCAATGAGCCGGGCCCCGGAAGATCGCATCTCGCCGTGCAGATGACAATCAGTAGCTGAGAAAACAACGTTGACACCAGGTACAGTATTCATTAGACTCGGGATTGCCGACAGTGTGAACCAAACCCTGCGGTCCCGGCCGGTGGTCCCGGATCGAAACGAAAAGGACGGGAAAGGTGTTGTGATTCCTTCCTGTGCACGCGCATCATCGATGGTCCTCAGCGTCACGGCCGGCTTGCTAGCCTTGGTGGCCCTGGTTCTCTGGTGGGCCCAAGTCTCACCTGCCTACGCCCAGACCTTGCCGGACCAGGAGGCCCGAGAGTGCATCACGAAGGTCCTGGGGTCCTTGCCGGCAAGCCTCCTAGAGATGACGGACGAGCAGAGGAGAGTGGTTATTCGAGACTGCCCAAGTGTAAGGGGTCGCCTGGGCGAGGTGCTTCGGGGACAGCAGCAGCCCCCGGCTGGCCAGCAGCCGCCTCCGGTGGAGGGCGGCGCAACCGATGAGGCGTTGCGGGAGTGCCTCCAGAAGGCCTTGGGGAAAGTGCCTGCAAACCTCCGTGATATGACGGCCGAGCAAAGGAGAATAGCTGTTCGGGCGTGCCCAGAGGTGAGGGAACTCCTGGCCGAGGTGATCGAGATACAGCCGCTGCGCCCCGCGGACCAGCAGCAGCCTCCGCTCGGCGAAAAGCAGCCTCCGGTGGTGAGCGTCGCATCCAATGAGGAGTTGCTGGAGTGCCTCCGAAAGGCGCTGGGGAAATTGCCCGCAAGCCTCGGCGAAGTGACGGCTGAGCAAATGAAGATAGCTGTTGGAGCGTGCCCGGAAGTGAAGGAACGTCTGGACGAGGTGCTTGGGAAACAGGCGCCGCGCGCGGCGGACACGCAGCAGCCTCCGGTGGTGAGCGTCGCATCCAATGAGGAGTTGCTGGAGTGCCTCCGAAAGGCACTGGGGAAACTGCCTGCAAGCCTCGGCGAAGTGACGGCCGAGCAAATGAAGATAGCTGTTCGGGCGTGCCCAGAGGTGAAGGAACGCCTGGACGAGGTGCTTGGGAAACAGGCGCCGCGCCCGGCGGACACGCAGCAGCCTCCAGCGGGCCAGCAGCTACCCGCGGTGGCGGGCGACACCTCCAATAAGGCGTTGTGGGAGTGCATCCGAAAGGCCCTGGGGTATTTGCCCGCAAGCCTCGGCGAAGTGACGGTCGAGCAAATGAAGATAGCTGTTCGGGCGTGCCCAGAGGTGAAGGATCGCCTGGGCGAAGTGCTCTCCGCTGCGTCGGCTGCAGCAACCCAGAAGTGCATTCAAAACATCCTGCAACGCGTGCCAGGGAGGGCGGAGGATGTGACCGAGCAGGAGAAGGAACGGATTCGCGTAGATTGCTTCTCCGGGGGAGCAAGTGTGCCCGGGCAACCAGCGGTTGCCGGCGAGCAACCTGCTACGGGACAGAGCATATCCGGTGAAGCTGGTAGCCCCGCAACCGATGCGTTCCAGCAGCTGTTGGAGCAGCAGTTGGCCCTGATGCAGGAGCAGCAGCGCCTGGAACAGGTCCGCATTGAGCAGGAGCAGGAGCGCCTGGAGCGGGAGCGCCAGGATCAGGCCCCGTCGTCACCGGGGGAGGGCCAGCCGGCCGAAGAGGGACCCCGCCGGGGATTCTTCACCAACTCCGCCGCCGGAGAGGCCAACGCCGTTGACAAGCTGATGGATCCGAGCACTCTGGCGGTACTCGGTATCCTGATGACCCTCCTCGCTACAAGCCTATCTCTGCTTAAGGGGAACTAGAGATGACATCCGCACCTCGCAAGGGAGCGGCCAAAAGTGTCTACGGGAACCCGTTCCTAACAGCGCTGATGCGACTGATAGTGAGCGCCTTCATCGCCACTCCCTTCTTGCTAGGTGGAGCCTACGGTTTCACCATCGGCGACTTCCCGGTTTGGGCCTCCTTCGTCATCCTGCTGGTGGGCGTGGCCCTGATAGTCGTCGGCTTCTACATGAGCCTCACGGGCATAGTTCCCTCGCCACCCCTGATTCCCGGTGAGAATCAACTGATAATGCGACATCCGACCATGAAGCCGGCCTACGCCAGGATCTTCCTCAGCATCCCATTCTTCTTGGCCGCCCTATACCTGGCGTCGTATTCCGACGTCCCCTACGTCTACCCCTTTGTCGTCTTCGTGATCGGGATGTATATTTTCTTCAAAGGGGCTATGCGGTACCTCCGCAACCTTCACATCACCTACACCGTGACGGACCGCAGGGTGGTCCACATGTACCGGTTCCTTTGGCTCAACACCAAGGAGATCCCGGTCGGCCGTATCATCTCGATCTCCGAGGCACGGAGCTTCTTCGAGATTCTTACCCAGCGGGGCAGCGTGGTGGTGGCCAGCGGCATCGGCGAGAGGCAGGTCATTCGCATAGAAGACATAAACGACCCCGGGGCCGTTGCGGAGACCCTCAGGGCGCTCTTGCCGTGATGGCGCTGGGGAACGGGGTGCGGCGGCAACGCCGGGTCAAGGAACTCGGCCGCGCATCCAAGAAATGGAAGTTGACAGACTACCGCGTGGTTTGTGCCTGACAGCCTGGAAGATCGGGTCACGCAGTTGGTCTTGCCCGGTGAAGGGCTTTGCCTCAAACCCGTCATTCCTCGTCGTCCTTCCGCGGAAGGACGACGAGGAATCTGGTGCGGGGTTCCTCCTTGGCAGCCTGGACCCACCACCCCAGACCCCTCGCGGAATTTATCCTGAGCTGCGCCGAAGGACTCGGGGTGA
>CAJWBT010000210.1 GCA_913020235.1 uncultured Chloroflexota bacterium | reverse complement strand
TACGGGGTCCCGGTTTTCGAAGACGATTGCTACGTGGACCTGCGGTTTGAAGGGGAGGACGTGACCTCCTTTCATTCGCTGGACGACACGGGCCGGGTGATGTACGTCGGCTCCTTTTCCAAGCTGGTCGCGCCGGGCATGCGGATGGGCTACCTGGTCGCTCCCGAGGCGGTGGTCCAGCGGGCCGTGGGCTTCAAAGCCGGCGGTGGGGTCAACGAGTTTGCGGCGCTGGCCCTGGAGGAGTACTTGAAGCGTGACATGTACCAGCACATCGACGAGCAGAACCGGTCGCTAAGGGTCAAACGGGACGCCATGCTGGCCTCTCTGGGCGAGAATTTTGGCAGCGCCGTCACCTGGAGCAAGCCCGAGGGAGGGCTGTACGTATGGGTGGAGTTCCCCGAGGGCGCCGACCTGGCGGCGGTCCAGGAGCAGGCCTTCGAAGAAGGGGTCAGCTACTACAACGGCAGCCAGTTCTCGCCGGAAGGCCGAGGGGCCAACTGCATAAGATTGTGCTTTGGCCACCCCTCGGCCCAGATGGTCTACGACGGCGTAGCCGAGCTGGCCCGCATCCTGGAGCGCCACGGCGTGCTGCGGGGATAGCCGGGTCTTCTACTGGCCGCTGGAGATACGATCGGCCAGTAGGATGATGGCGTCGAAAGGCTGCAACGTCAGGCTGCCGGCGACCGGCCGGCCGTCGTTCACTTTCGGGGCCTGGGTGCCCAGGATGCGCGTGATGCCCGTGCGGTTGAACTCTCCGGCCAACTCTTCTGCGCTGAAAGTGTAGGGGCGGTTGATGGGATTCACCAGGGCGAGCCCGTTCTCGAAGTCGCGCCGCCAGGGCCCCGCCCCTCCCTCGTCGATGCGGATGTTGTCAATGGCCACCTTGCCCCCTGACTCCAGTTGGAATTCCAGGGTGTGAGGGCCACCCGAAGGAACCGTGATGTGAAAACGCGCTTTGCCCGCGTCCCCGGCCACGACACCCGGCAAGATATACATATCGACCGTCCGGCCTTCGGTGCCTCTCAAGTGGGTGCTGAGGAAGGCATCCAGCGTTTCCAGCACCGCCCAGTCGTACTCGATAACGTAGGTCTTGCCGGGCGTAAAGACAAGCTGGTCGGGCCTGGTCTCGGCAACGATGAAAGCGGTCTTGGTGTGGTCGGGATTGTCGATGATCAAGCTGCCGGTCCCGCCGACCACATCTCCGGCCGCCTGGCTGACGGATACGCCGGGCCGGACTGCCAGCTCGGCGGGCAACGGTCCTGACTCGAAGTTCTCCTCCCACAGCACCGTCGACGGCGTCGTCAACTGAACCGCCTCGCCCAGGGCCTGCCCCAGGTAGCCTTTGGCAAGCAGGTCCTCCACGGCGACCCCGTTTCCATCCACCGAGAACTCGTCGAACCAGAAGGGGGCGCTGCGGTTGTCAAAGAGGTCGTATTCGTAGAATCCATCTCCCAGCAGGGCTGTCCCCAGGGTGAAGCGGTGCACCATGATGTCCTCTGGGGTGGGTTCAAGAAAATTCCGATTCACCTCAAAAGGATCGTCAGACCCGGGGTTTCCACACCCTTCGAGAATGTTCACGTGGGGCGCCAGCGTCTCCGTCTGCATGGTGAAGTACGCTTCGAGGGAGCGGCGCCACTCCGCCTCCGACGGCTGGGGAAGCCAATCAAGGAACCAGGCTTCATCCCAACACTCGAACACGTAGCCGTTGACGTGCGGCGCGAGAGCCGTCTCAGGCCGGGGACCGGTGTTTCCCATGATCAGGGCCAGGTCACTGACCTCATCCCTCAAACGCTCTAGGAACTCAAAGGCTGCCGCGCGGGTCATCTCGCCGGCCCAGGCGGGGGTCTCGTCCCTCAGGCCATTGCGGTTCACGTCATAGTTCAGAAGCGCCGGGTCGTTGTAATTCAGGATATGGGGGTTGATCCGGCCGAAGAGGTTATCGAAGAAGATTCCATCCCATTCTCCTGAATTGAGCACCTTGTTCACAACCCAGTCGATGAGGTAATCGTTGAACGTTTGACCGTTCACGGTGGGCGAGAACTCGGAGATGTTCATCTTGCGAATAAGAGGGAAGCCGGGGTCTGACACCGGGTCACCGCCGGAATCTCTAACAAACCACTCATCGGCCAGACCGGCTACAAATTCGTAGGCCAGATTGATAGTGTCGCCACCGGGAGGCTCCTCAGAGTAAGCCCACTTGCCGGGACCGGTTGAAACAGCCCACTGCTCCTGAGCAATCCGGTAGGGGAGGAGGACCATGTCCGGATTCTCTTGGCGCATCCGATATGCGAAACCAGGGTCGAGCGTCTGGTTGGCTATCTGAGGGCCGGCGACAATATCAAAGAGCGCCAGCCTCTTTTCGATCTCGTCCGGCAAATGGGCAAGCACGCCCTCGGGTGGGTCAGGCACGGTTCCCTGGCCGTCTATCGCTATCCACGCCGTTAAGCCCAGCAAGTAGTTCCCCAAGCGAGGATAGGGCTTTCGAGAAAGGGCGGTCCAAGAGGCAGGCTGACTCGTGGTCGGCGCCGCGTCCTGGCGAATGATTCTCAGGTTATCGATGGCGATGGATGCTTCGCCAGACACCTTGATGCTCAGGTAGTGGTCAGACGCATCGGCAGTCAGGGCGCCGGAAGAGAACGTACCCTCTGGTGCGGCCTGGGACAACATCTGGCTTCCAGTCACCGAGGAACCCGGTCCAGGGGAGCCCTCCGACAGGAACGATGGGGTAAGAATCCACAGGTCACTACCGGGATCGAGAATCCGGTACTCGAACTCGACAATATAGTAGGTGTCCCCGGCCAGCGGGAGAATCTCCGGGTCGGTCTCAATCCAGCCAAATTCAGAGAGCCTCATTGACGCGGCTCCATCGACGATCTCAGCTGGGGCGGTAGTTACGACTGAATCGCCGTACAGGCCGGGCCGAAGCACCGCCGACAGGGCGGGCCCCAACTGCTCCGCATCCTCGGCGGCGACGGCCTGCCCAGTGGCTTCGGCCACGATCCGGATATTATCGATGACGATGGCACCGGTCCCCACGACGTTCCAGAACACCTGGTAGTCGGGATAGTTGCCCAGCGTGCCGGATAGGGTCGCGCTGCCCGAATCGCCCGCCTGTCCGTCGACCGTGACCGAGGGGAGGAAGTTTCCCTGCGCCGCCGCCGTGTTGGAAATGAACAGGGTTTCGAATCCCCGGTCCGGTGTCGAGAGAATCCGGTAGTCGAAGGTCACCCGGTAGGCGGCTTCCGGGGCGAGAGGCAGGGCATCCGGTGACGTGCGAAAATAAGCGGTGTAGGAGTCTGGGCCTGAATAGCTGCCCTCCACGGATGCCGTCCCCTCGATCACTTCTCCCGGCGCCACGGTAATTGCCCCATTCGGTCCAAGGGCAAAAGCGGTCCCGACCGTGGGCCGGAGCGTCTCGAAATCATCGAGCAGAATCTCGGTGTAGGTAGCTTCCCAGCGCACCGGCACGCCCTCTGGAATCGGGGTAGGTGCGGGAGTCGAAGTTGGCGTCGGACTTGGCCCAGGAGCCGGTGTGGCCGTGGCCGGAACAGGTGTGGCGGCCGGCCTCGGCATAGCAGTGGGGACGGGAGTAGCGGCCGGTGCGGTAGTCGCGGTAGGAGTGATCGCCGGAGTGGGCGCGGCGGTTGGCGCGGGCAAGAGCGTTGGCAAGACCACACGCGTGGCCGTGGGAATGGGCGTGGGCGCCGGGGTAGCGGCGGCAGGTTGTGACCCCGGCGACGGAATCGGTGTCGGCGTCGCTTCGGGCTGACCGCAAGCGACAATCAACACGACGCCGATGGCGATAATGATGCCGGAGCGTAAACCTGTCCCAGTCCTGCCAATCATAGCCACCTCGCTATCAACGAAGGCCGAAAGCTTCGGCACGCTGGGGCCGGCAGAACCGCCGGCCGCTTGGTCGGACCGGGCAGACCGTGGTGGGCATCACACCATCAATTGAAGCAGATAAAGCCGGGGGCGAGGGACGGCTAGCAGGCCGGCCGGCTGGCATACTCCGGGTCCACCTTGCGTGGCTGGAACCGGCCGCTGCCCAGGCTGGACTTGAGTTCGCCGTCCTCCACCACCACCTTGCCCCGCAGGATCGTCAATACCGGCCAGCCTTCTACGTCAAACCCCTCCCATATGCTGTAGTCCGTGATGTGGAAGTCAGCCATGACCAGCGGCCTCTTGATGCCGGGGTCGATAAACACGATGTCGGCGTCGCTGCCCGGCGCGATGACACCCTTTCGCGGGTAGAGGCCCATGATCTTGGCGGCGTTGGCCGAGGTCACGTCGACGAACCGCTGCAGGGACATGCCCCGTTTGGAGACGCCCTCGCTATAGGTGATCCCAAGGCGGGTCTCCACGCCGTTGTGGCCCCCGGTGACATTGGACACCAGCTTGCCGGCGACTTTCACATCCCAAGAGGTGCAGTATTCGTCGGTGGCCATGGTGCTCAGGCCGCCCTTGACTATACCGTCCCAGAGCGCCAAGCGGTCTTCCTCCGACTTGAGCGAGGGATAGGTGTGGTACTTCATCCCGTTCTCTTCCCGGTAATTATCGGAGTTAAAGCAGCAGTAGTTGTGGAGGGTCTCACCGTAGACCGGCATCCCCTTGGCCCGGGCCTCTCCTACCGCATCCAGTCCCTGCTTGGCGCTCACGTGGACAAAGTACACGGGCGAACCGGTCCACTCGGCGACCCGCAACACGCGCCGGAAGGATACATCCTCGGACTCGTTGCTGTGCACCAGGTGCATGTTCCACCACTCGGTCCGCTCCTCCTGGGCCAGCTTCTCATACATGTGCTGGACCAT
>CAJWBT010000209.1 GCA_913020235.1 uncultured Chloroflexota bacterium | reverse complement strand
CGTCGACATCTTGTCCAGGTCGGCTTTGGTGGCCGGCGTAACGGCCACGCAGTAAAAACCCACCGGAAATTGGATACCCTCGAAGGCCACCGGACGGTCCCGAGAGCAGAGAGTATTGCCCGTCACCGTCGCCGCAAGCTTGCCGATGGCGCCGATGTCGCCCGCGGCCACCTCGGTCACGTTTTCCTGGGATTTTCCCCGCGGCAGGTAGAGCTGGCCGATCCGCTCAGCTTGTTCTTGGGAGCTGTTCCAGACCTCTGAGTTGCTCTTCATGGTGCCCCGGTAAACGCGGAACACGGACAGCTTTCCCACAAAGGGGTCCGCAGTGGTCTTGAACACGAAAGCTGCCATCGGCCCGTCGGGGTCGGCATCATATTCCACCGGCTCTTTGTCGGTGACGCCGGACAAGCCGGGCTTGACCCCATCGACGGGAGAGGGAAGAAACACCCGGACCATCTCCACGAACTCTTCCACTCCCATGTTCTTGATTGCGGAGCAGGCCAGAATAGGCACCAACTCACCCTTATGGATTGCAGAGCGCGCCCCGGCTTCGATCTCCGCCTGGGTCAACTCTTCGCCCTCCAGGTACTTGTCGGCAAGGGCGTCATCGCTCTCCGCCGCGGCCTCGATCAACCGTTCCCGGGCAGCCTCCAACTCCGCCGCCAGTTCCGGCGGAACGTCGGCCGGGGGATCGACCACGCTGATCACTCCCTGGAAATCCTGGGCTTCGCCGATTGGCAGATTGAAGGGAACACATTTGTTGCCGAAGGTCCCCTGGATATCGGAAACACACCGGGAGAAGCTGGCGTTTTCCCGGTCCATCTTGTTCACCAAGAACATTCGGGGGAGCCTTCTGTCCCCGGCCATACTCCAGGAGCGCTCGGTGCCTACGTCCACGCCTGACTGGGCGGCCACCAGAATAACCGCGCTCTCCACCACCTGCAAGGCGCCGGTCACCTCCCCCAGAAAATCGTCGTAGCCGGGTGTGTCGAGGAAGTTCACCTTTTGGCCATCCCAGGCACAGGAAATCAAGGTGGTTTGGACACTGCTGCCCCGTTTCGTCTCCTCGGGCTCGTAATCGGAGACAGTGTTACCGTCCTCAACACGGCCCAAGCGGGTGGTCGCCTTTACATTGAAAAGAAGGGTTTCGCTCAGCGAGGTCTTGCCCGCCCCGCTGTGAGAAAGTAGAGCCACGTTTCGAAGGTTCCGGACATCCACTGTGGGCATCGAGACTCCCCCTTATCCGTAGGTGTCAAGCTTAACCCTGCAAGCTCAATCTAGGACCGAGGCCTGACAGAAGCACAAAACCGCTGGTTGCTTCCCGTCGCCACTACGGCCCAAGCCTAATCTTATCGGCTCCAGCGTCTTCGGGCAACACCTGGCCCAAGTTCCGGCTCCAGCGTACACCGAGCCGGCCCGGGATGCTACGGTTCGAAATAATTCTGGCAACTCGCCTGGTCACTTGGGCCGACACCTTCCGGCGACGTTCCCGCCGCGGCCTCGTTGAGGTTTCAGCATTGGGCGCCGGGTCATATTGACAGCATCAAGCACCTGGTTATAATGAACAGGCATCCGGGCCGGAGCATGCGTCAGCGGCGCGCCTCCGGACGCCACTTTGCACCCGAACGTCGCTAAAGGATGGGTCGAAATGCCAGCTAAAGAAATCATCACCTGCCCTCAGATAGCCGCGGGGCAGGCGCCTCTTTCTCAAGCCACCAGGTTCGGCAACCTGGTCTTTGTCGCGGGCAACACGGGACGGCACCCCACGACCAGTGCGGTGGGTAAGGACATCAAAGAGCAGACGGCGTTTGCTTTGCAGCGGATCCAGATGATCCTGGAAACAGCGGGGTCCTCCCTGGACAACGTGTTGACCAATACCTGCTATGTCACCCAGCGAGAGGACCTGAAGGGCTTCAACGAGGTCTACGCCGAGTATTTCAAGGATAACCGGCCGGCGCGCACCACGGTCATCGTCAATTTCGGAGCGGCGGACAACCTGGTGGAAATCACCTCTACCGCGTATGTCTCCGATTAGGATGCGATCGTGTCGACCAGGGCTTTCATCCTGATCGAGACCCATGTGGGAAAGAGCCAAGAAGTGGCCGCTGCCTTGCGCCGCATGGAAGGGGTCCAGTCGGCCGATATCATCACCGGCACCTACGACGTGATCGCACTTATCGACGCCGTAGATATGAGCGCCATGGCCGACCTGGTAACCGGCCGGGTGCAGGCGATACACGGGGTCATGCGGACCATCACCTGCGTGGCCGCGGGGTAGGCCACCTCCAGCCACATCCCTTCCCCCAGGGCTCCCCTGCCCACCGGCCCTCAAATTATGGCCCGCATGTTCCAACGCCGCCACGGCCCTACCAGATGCTTCATCCAACACGAGCGCAGCCCGATGCTCGACGGTCAGCTTCGGGCCACTATATCTTCTTGAAAATCAGGTGGGAGCGGTTGCTGGTGTGGGGACGAACCTGGCTTGCCCAATCCCCTTTCTCGGATTCGGCCTTCCAACCGTCGCTGGTGGGCGTGTCCGGCGAGTCGATCTCGTACACGGCAGCATACCGGGCCACGCCGTCCACATCGGCCGACTCCAGCCGGTAGCGGGTGCATCCGTGGCAGCCTGGGGCGTTCAGGATATTGGGAACGTGCTGGGTATCGTAAATCCGGTTGAAAGCCTCCTCATGTTCGGCGGGTATGTCCATCTGCACCAGGTAGATGTAGTCTGCCATAGCTACGGCGCCTCCTTCACGATTCGATTGCTCCGTTCTTCATCTCGTTGAATGAACGCCGGGAGCCTCTTCGGGTGGATTATAGGCGCAGGCAGCAACCGGTACAAGTTTGGCCGGGAAAGGCGGCAATATTGGCGCCGGCGCCCTCGGCGGACGGTCTCGGATAGGTGCCACTGCGCCGGAAGCCGACATCCCGGAGCACTGTCCGCCAGAGCCTCCGAGGACCGCGGGGGAGAAAGCCCCACAGGTCCGTATCAGCGCGCGTGGAGCCCTGCGGCAAAACCCCGGCCGGCCTCTAGTACGTCAGCGCCGAGGTCACGCCCTCGGGCAGGTCAACCTCCAGGGCTTGCAGGCAGTTGGCCAGCGCCTGGTAGTAGCCGGCCACGACCATCAACTCGATGATTCCGGCATCGCCTAGGCGGGACCGGAGAGCTTCGAAGGTCACGTCGGAGACCCGGTGCTGGCGGAGCAACTCCAAGAAGAACTGGACCACCACTGAGTCGTCCGGCTCCAGCCCCACCGGCGCCCGAAACTCGCGTATGGCGCTAATCACATCATCCGTCAGTCCGGCATCGCGGGCCGGCTTCTGGTTGACCGTCCAGACGTAGTGCCCATTGACCTCTCGAGCGGAGGTGAGGACAGCCAGGGCCTTCACCCGCGGGTCCAGCTTGGTTTCATATCGGGCGAAGCTCCCCAGGTTCCCGAATCGGCCCGCCACCTCCGGGTTGTTAAAGAGCGCGGCGTAGTTACGGGCCACGTCGCCGCGGCTCCTCCCGAACTCGTCCCAGAGCTTCTGGTCCTCCGGACTCAGGTCTTCCCGTTTTGCGAAAGGCACTCTCGCCATGGCACTCTACCTCCGATTGCGAATGAACCCCGAGGCTGCCGAAGCCGGCCCCAAAACGTGGGGGCCGGCCTGAGAACGACTGGTCTAGCTACCCGGGTGGTTACCGCCGGGCCGGGCCGGTTTCCTTTTCCCGCAAGGCATCCAGCACCGCCCCGGGAGACATGGGCAGGTGGCGCAACCTGAGGCCGGTGGCCTTGGCGATGGCGTTGGCGATGGCCGCCAACGGGGGAACGATGGGCACCTCGCCCACCCCCCGCACGCCGAAGGGGTGGCCCGGGTTCGCTACCTCCACGATCACCGTGTTGATCATGGGTAGGTCCAGAGTGATTGGCATCCGGTAGTCCAGGAAACTGGAGTTCAGCATCCGGCCTTCCCGGTCGAAGAAATACTCCTCGTTCAACGCCCAGCCAATGCCCTGGGCCGCGCCACCCTGCATCTGCCCTTCGACGTAGGCGGGGTGGACGGCCTTGCCGGCGTCCTGCACCGCGGTGTAGTTCAGGATAGACACCTTCCCAGTATCCGGGTCCACCTCCACGTCCACGATGTGGGTACTGAAAGCCCCACCCACTCCCCTGGGGTTGACGCTGACCTGGCTGGAGATGGGGCCTCCGGTGTCGTTCAGCTTCGCTGCCAGCTCCTTGAAGGTCAATCTAAGGTCCGGGTTCGACTTGTGCTGGAACACACCGCCGGTCAGGTCGACGTCTTCTGAAGACACGTTCCAGATCTTCGAGGCCCGCTGCACCAACTTCGCCTTGATGTCCTGGGCGGTTTCGTAGGCGGCCCAACCGGTGGCGAAGGTGGTGCGGCTGCCGCCGGTCAGAAAGGTATAGCCCACCGACCCGGTGTCCCCCACGCTGGGGAGGACATCCTCGGCCGGGATGCCCAGCACCTCGGCCGCCTGCATGGCGATGGAGGTCCGGGTGCCGCCGATGTCGGTGGAGCCTTCGACCAGGCTGACGGTGCCATCGGCGTTGACCGCGATGGAGCAACTGGACTGGAACCCGATGTTGAACCAGAAGCCCGACGCCACTCCACGGCCGCGCCAGGGGCCTTCAAGGGGAGCGTTGTAGTGTTCGCTGGCCTTGGCAGCCTCCAGGCATTCCACGTTGCCGACGCGGCGGAACGTCGGTCCATCCACGCGGCGGGTGCCTTCCTTGGATGCGTTCAGCAGGCGGAATTCGACGGGGTCCATGCCCAGCTTCTCGGCAAGCTCGTCGACCACCGTTTCGACGGCGAAGGCGGCGTTGGGAGCGGCCGG
>CAJWBT010000208.1 GCA_913020235.1 uncultured Chloroflexota bacterium | reverse complement strand
TGCGCCAGGTGACCCAGCTTAGCGAGAAGTACGGCATCCCCATCGCCAACGTGTTTCACGCCGGCGACGGCAATCTGCACCCGTGCCTGCTGTTCGACGAGCGGCAGCCTGGGGCGCTACAGAAGGTCGTGGAGGCCGGAACTGACGCGCTAAAGATATGTGTTGACGCCGGCGGAACCCTCACCGGCGAGCACGGGGTGGGCCTGGAGAAGAAGGAGCAGATGCCCCTGGTGTTTTCCGAGGATGACATGGCGGCCATGCGGCTAGTCCGCGACGCCTTCGCCCCGGCAAACCGCCTGAACCCGGGCAAGATTTTCCCCGGTGGACCTTCCCCTCAACCCTCAGCGCACCGGGCCGGGCCGGGCGTGTATATCTAAGGATAACCAGCTCGCTTCCGCCCCTGGAATCGGAGTGACATGCCTTTTTGTGTAAACTGCGGCACCAGAACAGACCCCTCCGACAACTACTGCGGGACCTGCGGCAATGGCCTCCAGGTGGGGCCCGTTGTTGCCGCCGCCGTCGCCGATCCGGCCGCGGCGCCGGCTTCCAGGACGCTGCCCTACGCGATCCCTCTGAGACGCGTCTTGATCATGTCGGCCCTCTCCTACGGGCTCTACCTGTTCTACTGGTTCTACCTGACCTGGAAGCAGTACCGGGATCACACCCAGACCGAGGCTTACCCCGTATGGCATGCGCTGACCCTCATGGTCCCGGGTTACAACCTTTTCCGTGCCCACGCACACATGCGGTCCTTCAAAGGACTGATGCTCAACGCTGGCCTGGCCAGCACTATTAGCGCTGGATCGGGCGTTGTGCTGGTGCTGATACTAATCGTGTTGGGTGTGGTCTCCTTCCAACTTGCCGGCGGGTCCGGGGGGGATGGCGATATAACACAAAAGACCGCCGTCGCCATCGCAGTCCTCAATGTCATCTCGGTAATCACGGTCGCCGGGCTGCTGATTCAGGTTCAGGGGAACCTGAACCGATACTGGAGAAAAGTGGCAAACGTCCAGCTAGCCAACGCCAGGATAGGGGTGGGCGAGGTGGGTTTCGGGTTGATCGGTGGGGTATCCTGGCTCGATACGCTGGCTAATGTGGTGAGCGCTGCGTATAGAACGGGGACCTAGCCTCCGAAACCGATGAGACCTACCCAACTCAGGTGATGCCATTGGCCGAATCGATACAGGATAAGCTCGCCGGTTTTCTGGACGGCGACGCGATCGTGCCCCCAGAACAGCTGGACCGGTATGCCCTTGATGGGTCCGTCCCCAGGGCGGTGGTCCGGCCCGCCGGCCGGCAGGCTGTCGCTGAATTCTTGCGCTGGGCGTCCCTCGAGGTGGTATCGGTCTTCCCCTGGGGTGGCGGGACCCAGGCCGCCCTGGGCAACGTGCCCAGCCGGGTGGACGTGGTCTTGGACCTGAGCCGCTGCGTTCGAATACTGGACTACCAGCCCGCCGACCTAACCGCCACGGTGGAGGCCGGAGTCACTCTCCAGGGGCTACAGCAGGAGTTGGAGCGAGGTGGGGAGTTCTTGCCTGTGGAAGCTCCGTTGGCCGAAAGAGCCACCCTTGGCGGTATCCTGGCCGCCAACGCCACCGGGCCCTTGCGGGCCAGCTACGGTTTACCCCGGGACTGGCTCATCGGAATAGGCGTGGTCAGCGCGGAAGGGGTGGAATCCAAGGCCGGGGGCAAGGTGGTGAAGAACGTCACCGGGTACGATTTGAACAAGCTGTACTCCGGCTCCATGGGAACGCTGGCGATCATTGTCGAGGCCACGTTCAAGCTTTCCCCGCTACCTGCGGACACGGGGACGCTGGTGGCGGCCTTCTCCTCGATGCCGGAAGGGATTGAGGCGGGACGTCGCCTGCTGCGGCAGACGGCCTCGGCCCAGGCGGTCCAGGTTGTCGAGGGGCAGGCGGGGCACCATCTCGGCGGAGAGCCCGGCGGCCGGTTCACGGAGAGCCTCACCGTCGGCGGAGCCGCAACCCTTGCCTTCTTTTCCGGCCGCCCCGCGGCGGTGCGACGGAGGATAGAGGAGGGGACGCGGCTCCTGAGAGAGGCCGGGGCGACGGAAGTAGCCAGGCTTGACCATGGGGAAGGACGGCAATTGCTGCGCCGGCTCGCCGACCTGGGCTGGAGCGTGGAGACCCAACCTTACCTGGGGATCAAGCTCAGCGTGCCGCCGGCGGCGGTTGCCCAGGTGGCCGCCGGCTGTCGACAAGACTCGTCCCTCGGCTTTCCGCCGGGAGTGGTTGCCGACCCGGGTTTCGGCACGGTGCAGCTGTTCTGGTGGGCCGATTCGATCAGCAGTTGGCTCGATGAGTCCCTGGTGCTCGGCACCATCGCCCGGATACGGGACCTGGCCCGCAAGGCAGGCGGCGCCACGGTGGTAGAGCACTGCCCGCTGCCGCTCAAGAAGAGGATCGACATATGGGGCGATTCGCCCCAGGGAATGGAGCTGATGCGGCGGGTCAAGCAGAAGTTCGACCCCCTTGGAATCCTCAATCCCGGCCGGTTCGTGGGGAAGATTTAGTGGAGCAGGCGGGCCATCAGGGGTTTCAGGGTCCCGACGTTCCGGCCGAGGCCGATCTGTACCGCTGCGTCCACTGTGGGCTGTGCCTCAGCGCCTGCCCAACCTATGTTGAGCTGGGGCTGGAGACCGAATCGCCACGAGGCCGCATCGCCTTGATGAAGGCGGTGAACGAGGGGCGGTTGGGCATCAGCGAGAGGGTGGTCTCCCATTGGGAGATGTGCCTCCAGTGCCGGGCCTGCGAAGCTGTCTGTCCCTCCGGCGTCCCCTACGGCCGGATCATGGAGAAGACCCGCGCCCAGGTGTTGGCCCACGGCAAGCAGTCCGACCGGCTCAAAAAGGTCAGCCGCCTGTTCCTGCGGGCCGTGTTGCCCCATCCGGGGCGGCTGCTCTGGGGCGCCCGTGCGGTCCGGGCCTACCAGCGCTCGGGGTTGCAAAAGCTGCTGCGTGGCTCCCGCGGCCTGGGCATGCTCCCGGGGCAGCTTGAGGAGCTGGAAGCCCAGCTGCCGGCGCTTGAGGGTCCGTTTTTCGGCCCGACCGCCCAAATCTACCGGGCGCGGGGCCAACCCGCCGGCAGTCTCCGGAAACTCACGGTCGGCCTGCTTTCGGGCTGTGTCATGCCGCTGGTGCATGGAAGCACCATGGAGGCGGCGGTACGGGTGCTGACCCGCAACGGCTGCGACGTGGCGGTGCCCGTGGGACAGGGGTGTTGTGGAGCCCTCAACGCCCATAGCGGGGACCTGGAAAACGGCCGGCGCATGGCCCGGCGAAACATTGACGTCTTCCTGGCGGCAGGGGTAGACCGGATTGTGGTGGCCTCGGCCGGTTGCGGGGCGGCGATGAAGCAGTACCACGAACTGTTGGCCGATGACCCCGGCTATGCGGACAAGGCCCAGCGGTTCAGCCGGCTGACCGTGGACATAACCGAGCTGTTGGTGTCCCTACCCTTCGATCCCCCCAGAGCGGCGCTGAACCGGAAGGTGACCTACCAGGACCCCTGCCACCTGGCCCACGCTCAGCGGATAACGGCCGCGCCCCGGCAAATCTTGAAATCCATCCCCGGCCTGGAGTTGGTGGAGATGGAGCAGGCCGCCATGTGTTGTGGCGGAGCGGGAATCTACTCGGCGGTCCAGCGAGAGATGGCGGAAAGGATATTGGTCCGGAAGATGGAGACGATCACCGCCACCGGAGCGGAACAGGTGGTCACGGCCAACCCCGGCTGCATGATTCAGCTGGAGCGTGGACTCCACCTGAAGGGGGCCTCGGGCAAGGTGCTACATGTGGTGGACCTTCTGGACGAAGCCTACCGGGCCGAAGAAACCGGGTAAGCCGGAGACGGCGGCAAAGAAGGCCGGGGCGAGCCTAGGACTCAGTCAACCTGATGCTGATAGTGGTCATTCTGAGCCCTTCGGCCCGGCTCAGGATAGACTCCGCGAAGAATCTCATTGTTACGCTGAGATTCTTCGTCGCTCCGCTCCTCAGAATGACATCCTACCAAACCGAGGCTGACTGAGCACTAGCCTTCGGCCTTGCCCGTAGCCCTGAAGGATGCCAGCGCCCGCTGGGCGGCGGCCAGGCTGGCGCCGTAGGCCAGCTCGTAGCCCAGGCCGGAAAGGATCACCTCCAGGGCCGACAGCAGGGCGAACACGTTGATCTCCCGGGCGGAATCACCCATCAGGCCGATGCGCCACACCTTGCCCTTCAGCTCCCCCAGACCACCACCGATCTCGATGTTGTAGTCATCCAGCAGGGTTCGCCGCACCGTGGCGTCATCGATGCCCTCCGGCACCAAGGCCGCGGTCAAGGGGTTGAGCCGGGACCCCGGAGGGGCCAGGAGGTCGACCCCAAGCGCTTCCAGGCCGGCCCGCAGCGCCGCCGCCACCCGGGCGTGGCGGGCGATCCGGCTGTCGACGCCCTCCTCCATCATCATTCGCAGGGACTCCCGTAGGGCGTAGGTCATCGAGATCGGGGAGGTATGGTGGTAGGCCCGCGTCTGGGACCAGTAGCCCTCCAGCCCTTGCAGGTTGAAGTAGAAACTCTGAACCTTGGTGGAGCGGGAGTCGATGGCCTCCATTGCTCTGGCCCCAAAGCTGATGGGGGCCAGGCCGGGAGGTGCTCCCAGGCACTTTTGGGTGGCGCTGTAGCACACATCGATGCCCCAATCGTCGATCCGCATCTCGTGCCCGCCGAGAGAGGTAACGGCATCGGCGATGACCAGGGCTCCATGCTGGTGAGCGAGCTCCACGATCTCCGGGAGCGGGGTCAGCACCCCGGTCGAGGTCTCAGCATGGACCACGCCCACCGCCTTG
>CAJWBT010000207.1 GCA_913020235.1 uncultured Chloroflexota bacterium | reverse complement strand
CCCAGACCAAGCAGAAAGACGAGACCGGCCGCACCCGGTTTCCAGGCCATTCCGAGCTGGGCGCGGCCGTGGCCGCCGAGCGGCTGACCCACCTTCGGATCGGGTCCCGGGGCATTGCCACGGTAACGAAAATCATCGAAGAGCACCTGCGTCCGACCCATATGATGCAGGGGGTTGAGCGCCCCACCAGCCGGGCCATCTACCGGTTCTTTCGGGACGTGGGCGACGCGGCTGTGGACACCCTGTACTTCTCCCTAGCGGACTATTTGGGGGCAAGAGGCCCAGAGCTTGATCTGGACGACTGGGGTAACCATGCTAGAATGGTGGCACACGTTTTGCAGGTGGGCATGCAACCGCCCACATCCGAAGAGCCAGGCGAAGAGGCAGGCAAGGAGGCAAGCCGCCCGGTCAACGGGCACGATCTGATGGAACATTTCAACTTGGAACCCGGACCGCTGATTGGCATGATTTTGGCTGGCATCGACGAGGCTTGGGCAGTGGGGGAGATCACCACTCGCGAGGAAGCCCTGGCCTCGGCGGCAACGATGCTGGAGCGCCACCGGGAGCGGAAGTAAACAATGCGAACCCGGAGCATCCGGCTATCCATTCTAATCCTTCTTCTTCTTGGTTTCGCCCTCCTCTCCCTGGGTTTCAAGGACATAAGCATCGATCTCCCGGGATTTCCCGAGCTGAAGCGGGGCGGCACAGGCCCCCTCGGCCTCAAGTTGGGCCTGGACCTCCGGGGAGGTGCCCACCTGGTCTACCAGGCCGATATCGGGACTCGGTTCGACGTAACCTTTTTGGAGCCGAAAACCGCCCTGGAAGTGGACGACGCCCTGGGTCAGGCGCGGTTCGGTGAGGGGGAGTCGGCCTTCGAGGAATATTCCGTCACCGCCTTGGGCATCAACAGGGTCCGGATCAAGACCGGCTTGCTGAGTGAAAGCGACCCAAGGCGGACCGAATTTCAGGAAACCCTGGATGCGGGACTGGGGTCCATCGAGACCGTTGCAGTAACCGATGTTGAGGCCCCGAACACCGACCAGATGCAGGGGGCTCTGGACATAATCAACCGTCGGGTGAACCTGTTCGGCACCGATGAGCCTATCATCCAGCGCTTTGGCGACGACCGAATCGTGGTGCAGCTTCCCGGGGCCAGCGGCTCAGTGACGGAGATCGGGTTCATTGAGGCGGTGCCGGACGTTGCCGATGAAGAACCCGTTGAGGAAACCGTGCGAAGCGTGCTGGCCGGTGTGGGCTTCGATGACGTAGAGGTTGAGCGCCAGGACGACCGGTCCTTCACCGTCAAGTCCGCTACCGTGGGCAATACAAAGCGTGAAGATGCCCAACGGGTGCTTGAAGAGCGGCTTGGAACTCTCAGCCGGTTCCAGGTCTCGAGCGGCATCGATCAGGCCAAAGCCCTGATTGGGGGGACGGCCCGGTTGGAGTTCAAAGAGAGGACCTGTACCGACATATCCTGCCTGCAGTTCTCCGACGCCGATATCGGCCTGACCGGAGACGACCTGTCCCGGGCTTTCGCCAGGACCGATCAAGTGGGGATCGGGTGGGTGGTGATAATCCACTTCAATGGCCGGGGCACCGACATATTTTCCGACCTGACTCGCCGGATCGTCGGGCAGCCTAACAAGCGGATCTCCTTCTTTATGGATGACGAGGAGCTTCTCGCCCCGGTAGCCCAGGCGTGGATACGGGACGGGGTCACCCGGATAACGGGCAATTTTTCCCGGGAAGAGGCTCGGACCCTGGCGATCCAACTGGAAGCGGGCCGCCTGCCCGTGCCCCTGAAGCTCATACAAGAGAACGACGTGGACGCCCTGTTGGGCTCGGAATCCCTGCGCAACAGCCTCATCGCCGGTCTCGTCGGGCTGGGGCTGGTCATCGTTTTCATGCTCGCCTACTACCGCATGGCCGGGGTGGTGGCGGCCGTGGCGCTGATCTTCTACTCGATCGTGGTACTGGCGCTGTTCAAGCTCATCCCGGTCACATTGACCCTGTCCCATATCGGCGGGTTCATCCTGTCTATCGGCATGGCGGTGGACGCCAACATCCTGATATTCGAGCGGATGAAGGAGGAGATGCGCATCGGACGGACCCTCGCCTCCTCAATGGAAGTGGGGTTCAACCGGGCGTGGCCGGCCATCAGGGACGGCAACGTTTCCACCCTGTTTACTTGCGGCGTCCTGCTCTGGTTCGGTGACCGCCTGGGCGGAGGGTTGGTGACCGGCTTCGCCATCAGCCTGGGCATAGGCGTGTTGGCAAGCATGTTCACGGCGGTGGTGCTGAGCCGCAACCTGCTCCAGCTGTTGGCCTGGATAGGCCTGGGCCGGCGCCTGGGCTTGTTCACACCTGAAGGGTTGCAGCGTTCCGCCCAGACTACCGGAGGAGGCAGGTAGGCGTGCTCGACATCGTTGGCAAGCGGGGCTGGTACTTCCTGGTCTCGGCTCTGATCATTCTTCCCGGACTTATCTCCATGATCTATCCGCCCGGATGGCTTACGCTGGACTCGGGGCTCAACGCCGGCATCGATTTCACCAGTGGATCGGTGATGAACGTCACCTTTGAGCACCGGGTCGCCGAGGTGGATATTCAAGCGCGAATGGACGAGCTGGGCTATCCGGATTCGCTGATCCAGAAGATCGGCAGCAAGTCCGTTTTCATCCGCACCAAGCTCCTGGATGATGAGGACTCCAGCGATCGCGGTCCCTACCGGCCCGAGTGTATCGAAGACGGCCGGTCCGAGCGCCAGTGCATCCAGGACGATCTGGACAAGTTCGTTGGCGCTATTGAAAGCGTGGACTTCGCCTCGATTTCTCCGATAATCGCGAGGGAAACGGTCAAGAACGCTTTCTACGCCATGCTGGCGGCATCGGTAGTCATCATGCTTTATATCTGGTACGCCTTCCGCCGGGTGCCCAAGGCATACCGCTACGGGTTCAGCGCGATTCTGGCCCTGGTGCACGATGTTCTGTTCGTCCTGGGCGTGTTCTCGATCCTGGGAAGGGTGATCAACCTGGAGGTCAACTCCATGTTCATCGTTGGCCTCCTGATCGTGGCCGGCTACAGTGTTAACGACACGATAGTGGTGTTCGACAGGATCCGGGAAAATGTGATGCGCCATTCGGACCGTCCCTTGGCCGGGCTGGTGAACGTGAGCATCCTGGATACCATGGGGCGGTCATTGAACACCAGCTTCACCACCCTGTTCGTGCTCTTGGCCATGCTGCTGATCGGCGGCCCCAGCATTCGGGGCATGCTGCTGGTGGTGGCCCTGGGCGCGGTGGTGGGGACCTACAGCTCCGTCTTCATTGCCAGCCAGTTCCTGGTCATCTGGGACCGGGGCGAGATTGGAAAGCTGCTGCGCCGAGGCCGGCGCGGGCCGGCCGCCGCCGCTGCCGGTCTGCTTCACCTCATCGGCCGCTAGGCGGGAGCCGGCCACCGGCCGACAAGATGGCCTAGTCCTGAGCCGCCCTCACCCCCGGCCCTTCTCCCATTGGGAGAGGGGCCGGGGGTGAGGGCGTCGTTGCACTCGGAGCAGTCCTCTAGTCGCTTGAGGCTAGCACCAAGAATAGCGTGAGCGGCACGACGTTTGCCGCCATAGCTTTCCCGGTTCCGTTAGCTCGGCAGAAGGACCAGGCGGCCCGGGACGCTGCGGCTGGAGAGGAGGTCGAAGGCGGTGGCGGCCTGTTCCAGGGGAAGGCGTTGGCTTACCACCGGCTTGAGGACGCCCCGTACGACCATGTCGGCAACTTGCTGCACCAGGGCGCGGGAGACCCCGGATGAGCCCATGATCCTGGCATCGCGGAAGATTACCTCCGCCAGGTCCAGACTCACCGGCCCTCCGGCTACTTCCCCCAGCAAGACCAGGCGTCCGTACTGGCCCAGGCTGCGCCAGGTGGCGGGAAACAGGGCTGAGCCGACCGTGTCGATGACCACGCCGGCGCCCTCGTCCTCGGTCAACGCCAATACCATCTCGTCAAAATCCAAAGGCGCGGTTTCCAGCACCTGCGACGCCCCCAGTTGGGTCAGGAGCCCCTCCTTTTCCGGTGAGGAGGTAACCGCCATTACCTGGCCCTCCAACGCCGCGCCGATCTGCACGGCGTGGACGCCCAGGCCGCCGCCGGCGCCGGTAACCACCACGGTTTCACCGGGGCGGACCTTGGCCACCTGCTGGACCGCCTGTAGGGCAACTCCAATGGGACAGGCGAAAAGGGCCGCGGAGGTCAGGTCTATACCGTCGGGAACGGGGACCAGGCTGTTCTCTGAGACGGCCAGGTATTCGGCAAACCCTCCGTCACGACCGTGGCCGATGCCCTCGCCCTGCCGGCAACGGTGCTCCCGGCCCTGGCCGCAGCGGTCGCAGCTTCCGCAGGCGTCGGTCAGAATGCTGACCACCCGGTCTCCGGCCCGAAGTGTGGTGACGCCTTCGCCCACCTGCACCACCGTGCCCGCCACCTCGTGTCCCAGGATCAACCTTGGTTTGACGCCCCGCCGGAGCACTCCTTTCATGACCAGCAGGTCGTGATGGCAGAACCCGCAGGCCGCCACCTGCACTAGGGCCTCACCGGGTCCGGGCACCGGGTCCGGCACCTGGACAACGGACAGCACTGGCGGGTTGCCGGGCTGTTCAACAATCAACGCGCGCATACTTGCTGATATTATAGCCTGGCGGGGTTGGTTGGCCAACCGCAATTTGGCTTATAATCTGTGAGAGGCATGGTGCTTTGAGCTGGGCCTCTGGGGGACCCTTTCTGGCAAAAAAGGGTTCCCCAGACCCTTCCTAAAGAATTTGAGACTAGAGGGGGGACCCATGAAAATAGGCGCCCACGTGTCTACCGCGGGAGGCATCAGCAAGGCGGTGGGCCGCGGTGTGGAAATTGGATGCGAGA
>CAJWBT010000206.1 GCA_913020235.1 uncultured Chloroflexota bacterium | reverse complement strand
TTGCGGTGGCCTCATCCAGGGGCTCATCCCAGATCTTTTCCTGGGTCAGGTCGACCCGGAGGAGCTTGCCCGCATATCCGCTCAGCGTTGCTGCCATTGTTGGAACCCCCTTGCAGGTTGTTTTGGGACACCGGCATCCCCGGGTCCGCCCTTGGTTAGAGATGTTGGGTTCTAGCTGCCTCCCGCGTAGGCCGGGAGCAACACCACGCTATCGCCATCTTGAATCTCGGCGTCGAGGCCGCCCGCGAGTTCCAGTACACGGTTGTTGAAGATAACGCTCACCAGCCCGGTGAGCGCACCGTCACCAGGATCATAGATCACTCCCCTGAGTTTGGGGTATCGGTCCGCCAATTGCTTGAAGAAGTCTCTCACGGTGGCCCCCGAGTCGACCTCCTGCTCCAACTTGAGCCGTGACCGCTGATCCGTATCGAAGGCAGGGGTGAGCCAGGACATCACCTCAAGCTTGACCTTTGCCATCATGCCTGCCTCAAGGAGCCCGGCGCTCCGAGCCTGTCTGAACGCCGGCGCTCAAGTCCGCTCTGCACAGCCTACCCATCCAGAATTCTTCTGTCAACGATTGACCGCCAAAATCCCAGGGTCTCGTGGCCTTCGCCCTCACCCCCTGGTTCCCTCTCCCATTGAGAGAGGGATGCCCTGGCGCAGCCTGGGCTGGGTGACGGCCCGGTGGAGTTGTCACGGAGGTGGGCGAGCGGCTAGAATGCCCTTGAAATCGGGTCCCCACCGGGACCACGGACAATTAGGTGAACCGTCATTAACCAGGAAGCCACGGGCCAAGGGGCGGCAAGCCCTTCGGGCCGGAACAAAGTGTTCTCTTCTCCGGAGGCCGCCGTGGCGGATATCTTCGACGGCGCCGTGGTGCTCATCGCCGGATTCGCCGGCGGCGGCTGCCCGGAGAGCCTCCTCAGGGGGCTACGCGCCAATGGCGCGGGCAACCTTACTGCCGTCTGCCACGGGGTTTGGCCGGCCCGGTCCAACGCCGATTCCGGCCCCCTCGCCGCTACAGCAACCTCCGAGAGTTCCGTGAGCGGAATCGAAGCGCTGGTGGAAGGGGGACAGATACGCAAGCTGATCGCGCCCCTGGCTTTCTATCCCGATCACGGCGGGCCGGTGGAAGCGCGGTGGAAATCGGGCGATCTGGAGATCGAAGTGGTACCCCAGGGAGTCCTGGCCGAGCGGCTGCGTGCCGGCGGCGCGGGATTGGGCGGTGTCTTTATCCCCGCGGGAGCCGGCACACGCTTCGGAGAGGGCCGGGAGGTCCGCCGCTTCGGAGAGCGGGACCACGTGTTTGAACCCGCACTGCGCGCCGACTTTGCTCTGCTCCGCGCCGATGCCGCCGACACCCTGGGTAACCTGATCTACCGCGAAACCCAGCGCAACTGGAACCCGGTCATGGCCATGGCCGCCAGGGTCAGCATCGTAGAGGCAGGCCAGGTTCTCGACCCAGGGGGCCTCGACCCGGAGGCCGTCATCACTCCGGGGATCTTCATCAACCGTATCGTGGAAATCAAATAGCCCTCAGAGGTCAGCAGTCGCAGCTGACGGCTGATAGCTGATAGCTCAAATCGGGAGGCGTCACAGGCATGCCCGGAGTGGCAAGAATCGACGACCGGGCCCTGGCCCGGCGGGTAGCACAAGAGTTTAATCCTGGGGAAGTCGTCGGCTTGGGCTCGGGGTTGCCCACCCTGATACCCGGAGAGCTGCCGGCGGCACCGGGAGTCCTGTTCCTGGCCGACAGCGGCGCGCTGGGCTATTGCCTTCCGGGCGCGGCGCCGGGGTCCGGCACGGCCGCCCCCTTACAGGGCTCGGGCCCGGTGGACTCCGGCGGCCGGGTGGTCGCCCTGCTGGCGGGTGGCGCGGTACTCAGTCTGGTCGACGCGGCGGCCATGGTCCGGGGTGGACGTGTCGACGCCGCGGTCCTTCAGCCCGCCCAGGTGACCGCCGGCGGCGATTTCACCCACTGGACAACCGGGGCAACACCAGGGTTGTTCTCTCCCGCTTCGGCGGTCGATTTGGCCTCGGGCGCGGGCCGCGTCATCGCGATGATGCCCCACACCGGGGTGGACGGCAACCCCAGCATCGTGGACCGGTCATCTCTCCCTCTCGATGGAATTGGGTGTGTTGGGACGATTATCACCGACGTGGCGGTGATACGGGTCACCCAGGACGGCCTGGTGCTGGCCGAGGTGGCTCCCGGCTGGACTATGGAAGCCGTCGCCGCCATCACCGGAGCGCCTTTGTCGGCGTCCGCCGGCCTACGGGAGATGAGCTTCGACGTCCCCCGGCTGGAGCCGCCCAACAAGGTCTACACCGCCCAAGACGCGGTCCGCGACGTGCCCGACGGGGCGGTGGTGAACATCGACGGCTTCGCCGGTCCCGGCGGGATGGCGCACTACCTGTTGGTGGCGCTCCGGGACCAGGGAGCCAAGAACCTGACCATGATCAGCAACACTGCCGGGATAGCCCGGGTGGTGAACTTCGGCACTCCGCCTGGGCGCCTGGCCATCGACCACAGCATCCTGGTGGACAACAAGCAGGTGAAGAAGGCCATCGCCTCCTACCCGGTGTCGCCGAGAGCGTCCCAGCCCAGCTCCTTTGAACTGGCCTTCCAGCGCGGCGAAGTGGAGCTGGAAGTGGTGCCCCAGGGCACGCTGGCGGAGCGATTGAGGGCCGGTGGCGCCGGAGTGGCCGCCTTCTACACGCCCACCGGGGCCGGTACCCTCCTGGCCGAGGGCAAGGAGACGAGGATCATCGACGGCAAGGAGTACGTGCTGGAGACCGGGCTGACGGCGGACTTCTGCCTGATCCGGGGCCACAAGGCAGACACCTTGGGCAACGTGGTCTTCAAGGGCACGTCGCGAAACTTCAACCCGGTGATGGCGGCGGCGTCCCGAGTCACGATAGTGGAGGTGGACGAGATCGTGGAGTCGGGAGCCCTCAGCCCCGAGGAGATCGTCACACCAGGCATCTACGTTGACCGGATCGTGAAACGGCCGGCCGGCTTTTCCCCCTACGAGTAGGCGCTCGTTGAATATCTATTTCGTGGCCGGCGCATGGCCATTACCCACCCACCCTGGACGGAGCGACCCACGGCGATGAGTAACATGGAAGACAAAGAACGCCTTGGCCGGGAAGTTATCGCTATGCGGGTGGCCAAGGAGCTGCCCGACGGCGGCTACGTGAACCTGGGCATCGGTATCCCCACTTTGGTATCCAGCTTCGTGCCGGAAGGCAACGTGGTCTTCTACCACAGCGAGAGCGGCATACTGAACTGCGGTCCCCTGGCCGAGGAAGGGGAAGAGGATATCGACCTGATCAACGCCGGCGGCCAGTTTCTGCGGCCGGTCCCCGGAGCGGCCTTCTTTAGCTCGGCGGACGCCTTTGCCATGATCCGCGGCGGTCACGTCGACGTCACCGTCCTGGGTTCCCACCAGGTCTCGGCGAGGGGCGACCTGGCCAACTGGATGCTCCCGGCGCGGGGAGTCGGCAACGTCGGCGGCGCCATGGACCTGGCCGTGGGCGCCAGAGGGGTCATCGTTGCCATGGAGCATACCGACCGCCGGAACCGGCCCAAGATCGTGGAGGAATGCACCTTCCCTCTCACGGGAAAAGAGTGCGTGTCATTGATCGTCACGGACCTGGCCGTGATGCAGTGCACCAGAGAGGGTCTGGTGCTCAAGGAAGTGGCCCCCGGCTGGACCCCGGAGGAGGTCCAATCGTTGACTGGGGCCGAGCTGATAATTGCTCCCGACCTGAAGGAGTACGAGCTTTGATTCGTTGACTTGCCCGCACCGCCGTGATAAGCTTCAACTATCCGCACAATTAAATAGTTGTTCTGGCGGGAGCTTGGGTAAGCCAGGCTGAGAGGGTGGCCAAAGATCGCCGCCGACCGTCCTTACCTGACCCAGATAATGCTGGCGTAGGGATGAGACGTTAGAGTTGGAATGTGACCGCCGGGCTCGAAACCTGGCGGTTTGTTTTTATCCTGGGCGGACAAGGAGAAATGGGAAGAATGTCAGACGAACTGGTGATCGGGGGGAAGACCTTCCAGTCCCGGCTCATCCTTGGCACGGGCAGATACCGTACCATGGAGGACATGGTCCAGGCCGTCGAGGCCTCCGGCACGGGGATGATTACCGTGGCGATCCGCCGCCTGGACCTGGACGACCCGACCAAGAAGACCATCCTGGACTACATCGACTGGAAACGTTACCAGATTTTGCCGAACACCGCTGGGTGCGCCACCGTGGAGGAAGCCCTATTCGTGGCCCGGCTGGGCCGTGAAGTGGGGAAGACGGACTTCGTCAAGCTGGAGGTCATCCCGGACCCCAAATACCTTTTCCCGGACGGAGCGGCTACCCTGGAAGCGGCCCGCAAGCTCGTCGCCGAAGGGTTTATCGTTTTGCCTTACATTCATGCGGACCCGACTCTGGCCAAGTGTTTGGAAGAGGCCGGGTGCGCCACCGTGATGCCCCTTGGCTCGGCCATTGGATCCGGGCAGGGGATTCACACCATCGAAGAGCTGAAGATCATCATCGAGCAGTCCAGCGTGCCGGTGGTGGTGGACGCCGGGCTGGCGGTGCCCTCCGACGCGGCCAAAGCCCTGGAGATGGGAGCGGATGCGGTCCTGGTCAACACGGCCATCGCCCAGGCGCAAGACCCCGGGCTGATGGCTGAGGCTTTCAAGCAGGGTGTCGAGGCCGGCCGTAAGGCTTACCTGGCGGGTAGGATCGCGGTCCGGCAATACGCCGCGCCCAGCAGTCCCACCACCGACGTGCCCCAGCCGGTGCCGGCCCGCAGCTAGCCACGATGCCGTTAGCGCTCCCCGAGCCGTGCCTTTGCCTGGTCACCGACCGCCGGGTGGGAGACGAAAGCACCCTGGTGCACCGGGC
>CAJWBT010000205.1 GCA_913020235.1 uncultured Chloroflexota bacterium | reverse complement strand
GCTAGGTTGTACTTGACCCGAATCTTCAGCCGGGAGACCTTGTAAAAGTTGTCGTCCTGCTGCCAACCAACATAGGGCCTGTCGGCGGGGTTGGCGTCCACGTACACGTAGTCGCCGTCCTCGATGTCCAGGTCCCGGGCCGCCTGGGGGTTCATGTGGATTTGCCACTCACCCACCCCCGGGCTCCGCTTGTCAACGCGGTAGGGGTCGCCGAAGTTGTTGCTCCAGATGAAGTTCCAGTCGGTGACCGTCCACTGGGAGTGGACGGTGTGCCGGGATTTGGGGGTGGTGCAAAGGAAACGGTAGCCATCCCGCCAGAGCGGGTTCTGGCTCACCTTGACCTGGCTCCAAGGCATTATGTTGTTGGCCACAGTCCGGAGGTCCGCATCCTGCGTCTTCTCCTGGAGCATAGCCGGGGTGATGCCGTTGTTTTCCGGGCGGATGTAGGGGTTGGAGGACACGATGACGTTGGGCAGGTAGGGCGTGGCCTCGGGAGCCTCCCGGTGAACGATGAAGTTCTCGCCGTACTCGATGGCCTCGGGGATGTCGCAATAAGCGTGCATCCTGCCGGTATCGGTCAGGAAGGGGACGCTCTCGTGCACCTGCTCCCAGAAGGGTATCCTGGGGTAGCTCCTGAAAAGCATCAGCGCGCCGCCGGGAACCCCGTACTTCCCGTCCATGATGTCCTTGGTGGTGTAGCCATTGCTGGTGGTGGAGGTGTCCAGCAGCCGGTCGATGTAAACATCCTCGCGTCCCTGCCGGGCGAAGGTCCAGTAGTCCTGGAACCGGGAATCGCCGGTGAGCTCGGTCAGCTTCTCCGCCACGCCGGGATACATTTGCAGGTCATCCTTGGTGTCGTACAGTGGCTTGATACCGTCCTTACCCCAGATCTGGAGGAAGGGGTTGGAGCACGAGTTGGTGATCTCCAGGCTCTGGAATTCCATCCAGCTGTTGGCGGGCAAGATGAAGTCGGCGTACTCGCAGGTGGCGGTCATCTCAATGTCTTGAGTCACAATCATGTCAACCTTGGGGTTGACGTTCTTGATGAGTTCGTAAGCCCACTTGGCGTTGTTGATGAGGTTCACGTTGGTGGTCCAGATGAGCTTGGTTGGGGTGGGCAGGTGGCTCTTGCCGGTGAAGACCTTGCGGCCGAACTTCGGGGTGTCCACCACCAGCGCCCTGTCCCTGTGGGCCCAGTAGCCTACCTCCTCGCCCCGGGCGTAGCCGTGGACATTTTCAACGGTCATCGGCTGGTCGGCGTCCAGGAGGGGATTGAAAGGGTCCTCCGCCACCCAGCCCTTGAACCCGGGGCCCGACCAGCTCGAGCCTTGGAAGTTGGCGGCTTTGTAGTTTCCCGCCCAGGTGTGGCCGCCGCTGCCCGGGAACCCGATGCTGCCGACCAGCATCAGGGGGAGATAGGTGGCCCGGTTGTGCAGGGTAGCGTGGAAGTAGTGGTTGATCCCCTCGCCGTAGTGGATGGAGACGGGGTAGGCCTCCCTGGGCTTGCCCAGGAAGTCGGGGTCCCAGAACCGCCGGGCGATGTCCTTTGCCAGCCGCTCCACGTCCTCTTTGGAGGCTCCGCTGATCTCGTGGACGGTGTCCAGGTCGTAGTCCCGGAGGTGCACCTTGTACATCTCCCAGAGGGTCATCACCTCCACCTCGGACCCGTCCACCAGGGTTGCCTTCCCTTTCCAGTCCAGGGCCGGGTCGATGCCTTTGTCCGTCAGCGTGTCGCCAACGTCGTCCCGGCTGATCGCCTTGAACCCGTTGCTGTTCAGGTCCCACACGACGGGGTCGCCGATGATCTCCCGCTGCTCGGCGGTCAGCCCCTGGGTGGTGAAGCTGGGGCCCTGGGAGATGTCCTGGTTGCTGTACCCCGCGATGATGTCCTTGCCCTTAAGCCGCTGGAGGGTATCAGTGCGCACCAGCAGTGGGAAGTCGGTGAACTGCTTGACGAAGGGCTCGTCGTACCAGTCGTTGTCCATGAGGATCTTAGTGATGCCCAGGAAGATGCTGGTGTCGGACAGGCCCGGACGCACCGAGATCCAGTAGTCGGCCTTGGTGGCAGGGGGGTTGTACTCGGGGGCGATGACCACGATGCGCGCGCCCCGCTCCATGATCTCGATGAGCCAGTGGGATTCGGGCATCTTGTTCTCGACCAGGTTCTTGCCCACCTGGATGGTGAGCTTGGAAGAGCGAAGGTCATTGAAATCCATGTCCGAGGTTTGGAGACCGTGAGTGAATGGGTGGCCGGGGGCCTGGTCGCCGTGCCAGGTGTAATTGGACCAGTTGCGGCCGCCCAGGGCCTCATCGGGGCCCACCCCGCGGATGCGGCTGTCCAGAATGGCCATCATGTTGCTGACGCGGTAGAGCCCGTATTTTCCGATGACACCCAGCAGACCCATGCCGCCCCGGAACTTCATGGTCCGGGTGCCCGCTCCTGCCCAGTGCTCCAGCAGCTCGGGCTGATAGCCGTCCTGGTCGATCAAGCGCCTCCGGCCCTCGTCGCCGCTGTAGGTCTCAGCTATAGCCATGAGTCCCTTGGCCAGGTAGGTGTTGGTCTCATCCCAGGAGAGCCGAAGAAACTCGTCGCTGCCTCGGGAGTCGAACTTGTACTTGGTGCGTAGGCTCGGGTCGTCGGAGAGAGAAGGAAAGCCGTCGTCCGCCCACTGCTTCCATCCCTTGCGGAGCATAGGGTACCTGAGGCGGTAGGGCCCGTAGACCCGCCGATGGAAGGTGTAGCCCTTCAGGCACATGCGCGGGTTCCAGGCATACGTTGCCTGGTTACCGTACAGGTCTTTGTAGTTTTGGTGCTCGTAGGGTTGCTCCACCCGGGTCACCACTCCGTTGCGGACAAAGGCCTGAATTCGGCAGGCGTGGGTATCGTTGGGAGAGCAGACATAGGTAAAGGAGCGGTCGTAGGAGTACTGGTCGCGGTACACGTCCTCCCACGCCCGGTCGGGATAGTACTCCAGCGGGTTATCGATCTGGGCAACCGGCCTGAGGTTGCGCCCCGCGAAAACCGGCTTTGCATCCAGACCCCGAAACACTCCCGCCGCCGCCACGCCCCCGGCAAGGGCGCCGGCGCCTGTGAGAAACTTTCTCCGGCTGATCCTACCGTCCGCCACAATGACTCCTCTAGGTTTGAATCCCCGTTTCTGGTTGTGCCATTACCTGGGCGTGTGGCCCGTTTCGTCATACAAGTACACAATGACCTTCCACGCCTCATCCGATGACAGGTCATTGGTGTGAAGTGAGGAGGCGTCAGGGTCCTGGGCAGAGGCCACCCACCGGGGCATGGCGCTATTGAACTGGTTCTGGATGCCGCCGGTGGTCAGCCTCCAATAGACGTAGGGAAGGGTAAGCTGGGCAATGGTGCCCGAGTCCTGGAAGCTGGCAGGGCGAATGGGATAGCGGAAGCCTTCGGAAGCCGGGCCTTTACCATCCAGCTTTTCCCCGTGGCATATGGCGCAGTTGCCCCCGTAAAGGAGCTTGCCTTCCTCAACAGCCGCCGGGCTCCAGCTGTCCGGCTCTGCCACCCATTCCGGCACCTCGATGCCGCTCAGGATTTCTTCCCCCGCGGTGGGGTGCCTCTGGAAGATCTCTACGGGCGGAGAGTAGCTGGGGCGCATGGCTCCATAGACCCCCCAACCCAGGACCAGCGGGACCACCAGAAGCAGGAGCCAGCGTTGTGCCCTGTGTGTTGGGGTGTCATCCTCGGTTCCAACGAAGAAGTCCCGGAACCGCTGCATCCGGCCGTCGTCCAGGGTAACGTGTATGACGACGCCCGCGATGACAAACCCCATGTACAGTAAGATGATGCTGCCTGGAAAGACGGGCCGGACGAGCTTCAGCAGGACGAACATCCCGGCCAGGACCAGGAAGACGCCTACGGGCAGGGGCACGTCGAAGCGGGCCCAGGACGGAAGGCCGAGCTTCATTGTCCACCTCCAGAGGGGAGAAGGTAATTGAGCAGGGCTTCCAGCTGTCCGGCGGTCAACTGGTCGCCAAGGGTTGGGGGCATGACGCCGGAGAGGAACCCCTCTTTTTCAAAAGCGCCGGGGTTCACGATAGACTCAATTACGTAGGCCCTGGGGCTCATCCCTCTGTCCGACGCCGTCGCTTCGAGGCTAGCCGCGTCCAGGGGCGGCCCCACCAGCACCGCGCCGGGATCCAGGCTGTGGCAATTCCCGCAGTTGAACGCGCTGAAGATAGCCACAGGGTCTTTGACGGACGCGTCAGCGGACGGTGCGCCCCCGCTTGGGGCCACTCCACCCGCCGCCTCCCCCGAGGGCCTGGGGATGTCGCCTAATTTCACCGAAGGCTTTCCTCCCAGAGACTGCAGGTAGTCGACGACCGCCACGACCTCTTCGTAGTTGAGTTTCGCCGGGGCGCCCGTGGCCGCCGGCATTATGTCGGCATACCCTTCCACCAGGTAGGCGCCCGGCTCATATAGGGCCTGGGCCAGGTAGTCCACCAGGTTGTCGGGTCCTCCCGTTGCGCCCTGGGCCCTTCGGGTGGCAAGGCCGGCCCAGTTTGGCCCTCGGCCTCCTCCTTGAGCCCCAGCCCCCGGCTCGATGGTGTGGCAGGCCATACAACCCCGCTGGAGGGCGATGGTCTGGCCGACATCCGCCAGCTGGGCCGGGGTCATGCTCGCGCCGATGTCCTGCTTCTCAGGGGGGTCCCATTCCGTCTGGGGTATCCAGTTCGCAAACCAGACGAAGAACCCGAGGATAATCAGGGCTGGGAGGGTGGCGACCGCATACTGCCTAGCTCGCGTCATGGCCGCTCCCCCTGAGCCAGCAATTGCTGACCCCTGCTTGCCTCGGCTTCTGCCTCTGCTTCAAACGCCGGGTCCCTCCCCATCATCCCGGAGATGGCGAAGGAGACGGCCAGCAGGGCGAAGAAGATCAGGGTAATCAACGTTATGA
>CAJWBT010000204.1 GCA_913020235.1 uncultured Chloroflexota bacterium | reverse complement strand
TCCGCCATGTCCCAAACCGACCTGAAGTACGTGATCGGCTATTCCAGCGTCAGCCACATGGGGTACGTGCTGATGGGCGTCGCCACGCTGGACCGCATCGGGGTGGGCGGCGCGGTCCTGCAAATGTTCTCCCACGGCATCATGACGGCCCTCATGTTCCTCCTGGTCGGGGCGATCTATGACCGGACGCACAATCGCGACATCAGGGTCTTGAACGGCCTCTTCGGCCGCATGAAGGTCACCAGCTTCTTCTTCGCCATCGCCGGACTGGCGTCATTGGGGCTACCGGGACTGAGCGGCTTTATCGCCGAGTTCATGGTGTTCACCGGGGCGTTTCGTACCTACCTGCCCCTGGCGGTGCTGGCGGTGATCGGCGCCGCCCTGACCGCCGTCTACATCTTGAGACTGCTGGCCCGGACCTTCTTCGGTGAAGGGGACGCCCAGTGGGCGCACCTCACCGACGCCAGCCCGGTGGAGAAGGCGGTCGGCGGGGCATTCGTGATGATCTTGATTTTCGTGGGCGTCTGGCCCGAGCCGCTGATGCGGGTAATCAACATCGGCGTGAACGGGATACCGGGAGTGTAGGAGTTCGATTAGTCACAGAGACACTGAGAGCACCGAGAACAAGGATATAAGTCTCTGTGCGCTCTGTGTCTCTGTGGCTACAAAGAGAAACGATGCCGGTACTGACCGAAAATCTGCATCTGCTGACGCCGGAGTTCGCGCTGGCGGGCCTGGCCTTTGGGGTCTTCGCCATCGACCTGGTGCTGCCGGACGATCGCAAAGAGTTGCTGGCCTGGCTGTCCATCGCCGGCCTTCTGGGCGTGGTCGCGGTGTCGGTGGTGATGCTGTGGGGTGAAGACGAGTCCCTGTACGGCGGGCTGCTGGCCGTCGACGACTACTCCCTGTTCTTCAAAGTGTTCTTCCTGGCGATCGGTGTTTTCATCATTCTCAGCTCCATCGAGTACGTGCGGCAACACCTGGAGAACCCCGGAGAGTTCTACGGGCTGCTCCTCTTCTCGATCCTGGGCATGAACGTAATGGCCCAGTCCCGGGAACTCTTGACCGCCTACATCTCCTTGGAGCTGCTCAGCTTCAGCCTGTACGTGCTGGCTTCCTATGCCCGGGGCAACCTCAAGTCCAACGAGGCGGGCTTGAAGTACATCATAATCGGCGCCTTCTCCTCGGCCATTCTGCTGTACGGCATCAGCATGGTGTACGGCACCCTCGGGGTAACCCGGTTCGATGACATAAGCCTTGCCCTGGGAAGCGCCGCCGAGGTCAGTCCGGCGTTGTGGGTCGGCGTGGCGCTGATCCTGGTAGGGCTCGGCTTCAAGGTGGGCGCGGTGCCCTTCCACATGTGGGCGCCGGATGTTTACGAGGGCGCGCCCTACCCCGTTACCGCCTATTTGGCCATCGGGTCCAAAGCGGCGGCCTTTGCCCTGGTGCTTCGCCTGACCGCTGAGGGGTTCGTGCCCGCGGCCGGACGGTGGGACCAATGGCAGATTATCCTGGCGGGGTTGTCGGCGGTGACCATGCTGGTGGGCAACCTGGTGGCCCTGGCCCAGCAGAACATCAAGCGGATGATGGCTTACTCCAGCATTGGTCATGCCGGGTTCATCCTGGCGGGGTTTGCCGCCCTATCTTCGGACTCGGCCCTGGCCTCCAATGCCATCATGCTCTACCTGGTAGGCTATTCGGTGACCAACCTGGTGGTATTCGCCGGGTTGATCGCCTTTTTCAACATGACCGGGAAGGAGATGATCGCCGACTTCGCCGGTCTGGCTGGGCGGCAACCCTTCATGGCTGCGGCCATCGCCATGGGGATGTTTTCCCTGGGCGGCCTCCCCATCTTCGCCGGGTTCGCGATCAAGTTCTACCTGTTTACCGCCGTGGCTAATGAGGGGTTCCTCTGGCTGGCCGGCCTTGCCATCTTCACCAGCCTGATCTCCCTCTACTACTACCTCCAGGTGATTCGGCAGATGTACATCGAGTCTGCCCTGGAGCCAATGGCGGAGGAGGGTTCCCAGGGTCTGACCGCCCTGGCTGGTAGGCCCCCGGTGCTGTTGCTGGCGGTGCTGGCCATCGGGGTGTTGGCGATGGTCTGGATCGGGGTTTACCCGGCCCCGCTTCTGGATCCCATCGAAGCCGCCAGCCGAGCGATTCTGCCGGGGACTTAGGACGAGGGTAGCCACAGAAGGCACAGAGAACGCAGAGGCTTTTCTCTTCCTGCCTCCGTGTCTCTCGGTTTCCGTATCTCCGTATCTCTGTGCCTCTGTGGCTACGTAGCTTCGTAGCTCCGTAGCTCCGTGGAGGCTGGCGAAGGGATATTAAGGCGAGTTCTGCTATAATCGATACTCCCAAACTCGATCGATTCCCTACTATTCGAGGGTGTTTCGCAAGATGATCATATCAGTTATTGGAAGCAGCAACGGGGCGACGGAAGAGCACAAGGTGTTGGCCGAGGCCGTGGGCCGGGAGCTGGCCAGACGGGGTGCCATGGTGGTCTGCGGCGGCCTTTCAGGGGTCATGGAGGCGGTGTGTCGCGGCGCCAAGTCGGAGGGAGGTGTCACAATTGGCATCCTGCCCGGCGGCTCCCCTTCGGAGGCCAACCGGTACGTGGACATACCCATTATCACCCGCATGGGGTACTCGAGAAACGTCATCGTGGTCCATTCCGGACGGGCGGTCATCGCTGTCGGGGGCTCCTTCGGCACTCTGTCGGAGATCGGCCACGCCCTAGGCGATGACATCCCTGTGGTGGGTCTGAAGACCTGGCCCCTTTCTCGCAGCGGGGAAGGTCGGCCCGTTGACGGAGCGATTATCCAGGCATCCGACCCGTTGGACGCGGTGGATAAGGCGTTGGCCGCCGCCGCGGCCAGGGATAAAGCCGAAGGAACTGGGAACGAGGTCTAGCATGGGCCGCCAGGCCACTCAGGTAACCATCGCCGGCGTTCTGGGCCGGGAGACCCTCGACTCTCGGGGGAACCCCACGGTCGAGGCGGAGATCTGCCTCTCCAACGGCGTGCGCGTTCACGCAGCGGTGCCCTCGGGCGCCAGCACCGGCAGCCACGAGGCTATGGAACTCCGGGACGGGGACGGGGCTCGCTACCACGGCCGCGGGGTGCTGAAGGCGGTGGCCAACGTGAACGATGTGATTGGGCCCTCCCTGGCCGGCCGCTCCCCGCTGGATCAGGCCGCCATTGACGGAAGCCTGATTGACCTGGACGGCACCGGGGACAAAAGCAACCTGGGGGCCAACGCCATCCTGGCGGTG
Organism: uncultured Chloroflexota bacterium; assembly: GCA_913020235.1. The sequence goes on along the minus strand of CAJWBT010000204.1, from coordinate 1,663 downwards.
TCTATGGCGGCGGCCAAAGCGGGGGCTTCCCTACAGGGCGCCGGCGCCTCGCTCTGGAGTTATCTGTCCCGGGGTGGAACGGTCAGCCTGCCGGTGCCGATGTTCAACATCTTGAACGGCGGGCAGCACGCCTCCAATTCCTCCGACATTCAGGAGTTCATGGTGGTACCGGTGGGCGCCGCCAATTTCACCGAGGCGCTACGGGCCGGGTCCGAGATCTACCATGAGCTGCGGGAGCTGCTCCGCTCCGGCGGGCACAACCTGAACGTGGGCGATGAAGGTGGCTTTGCCCCTACCCTTCCCTCCAACCGGGACGCCATCGAGATGGTGCTGCGGGCTATCGAGTCGGCCGGGTATTCGCCGGGTCGGGACGTTTACGTGGCCCTCGACGTCGCGGCCGCCGAGCTGTTTCACGAAGCCACGGGGAAGTACGTGCTGGAGCGTGAGGGAACTGAGTTGACCTCCCTGGAATTGGTGGACCTGTACGCCCGATGGATTGGAGAGTATCCGATCATCAGCATCGAGGACGGGCTGGGCGAGGACGATTGGGACGGCTGGGCGGAGCTGTGCCGCCGGATTGGGGGGTCGGTGCAGCTGGTTGGCGATGACCTTCTCGTGACCAACATACAACGTATTCAACGGGGAATTGATGGCAAGTCCGCCAACGCGGTGTTGCTCAAGCCCAACCAGATCGGGACCCTGACCGAAACCCTCGGCGCTTTCAAGCTGGCCAGGGAGGCAGGCTGGGGTACCGTCATAAGCCACCGGTCTGGAGAGACGGAGGACACGACCATCGCCGACCTGGCGGTGGCCTGGGACATTCGGCAGATCAAGACGGGATCGCCGGCCCGCTCGGAGCGGGTCGCCAAGTACAACCGGCTTTTGCGCATCGAGTCCGAGCTGGGGGACAGGGCCCGTTACGCCGGGCGCGGCGCCTTCCAGTATCTCGGCGCGGGCTAATGCCTCCGTTTCAGCCCGGCGGTCCCCCGGTCAAGACCAGACCTCCCACCCCTCCACGCCCAACACTACCCGAGCCTAGTACTTAGTCAACTTGAAACTGATCGTTGTCATTCTAGGCGAAGCGAAGAATCTCGTTGTTACGCTGAGATTCCTCGTCGCTCTGCTCCTCAGAATGACATCCTGTTAAGACCAGGTTGACTGAGTACTGGTTTCTCGCAAGTGGTTTTATACCCGGTCTGTCATCCCGGCGAAGGCCGGGAACCAGCTCACGCCTCTCTGGATTCCGGCCTGCGCCGGAAAGGCAATGGTTGGGAGGGAATGTCGCACAATTTGGCCGGTGTAGGACAATGCACAAGACCGTGAGCCAGGGGGGCTTTCATCGCCAACCCCGGTGGAGCCCTATCTACCGGACGAGTACACAACCTTTTCAATCACCGGACAAGGGGTTATCATATACGGGCCTGAGCGCGGCCCGGCACGCGGACCGGTGCGGGGTAGCTGGGAGGGGAACCAATTAGAGGATGTGGAGGTAGAGCATGGCAACGCGAATCGGCATCAACGGTTTCGGCAGAATCGGCCGCCTGGTAGTGCGAGCGATCAACTCCTTACACCCGGACAAGCTGCAGGTAACCGCGGTAAATGACCTGACCGACGCCAAGACCAACGCCCACCTGTTCAAGTACGATTCCACCTATGGAACGTA
>CAJWBT010000203.1 GCA_913020235.1 uncultured Chloroflexota bacterium | reverse complement strand
AGGTCATCTTGACGGTTGGCTCGTCGATCTGGATGGTGGGCAGGGCTTCGGCGCCCTCTGGGGCCGCGATGGTGTCGCCGATGGACACGTTCTCGACGCCGGTCACCGCAACAATATCTCCTGCCCGGGCCTCCTCTACCGCCAATCGGTCCAGGCCGCGGAAGACGAACACCCGCTCCAGCTTGTGCTGCGAGGCCTGGCCGCCCGGGCCGAACAGGGCCACCTGGTCGCCCAGCCGGATGGTGCCTCGAAATACTCGGCCGATGGCCACCTGGCCCAGGTAGTTGTCGTAATCCAGGGCGGCCACCAGCATCTGGAGGGGCGCGTCCGGGTCTCCGGTTGGAGGCGGGACGTATTCCAGTATGGCGTCGAAGAGGGGCTGCATGTCCTTGGGCTCGGCATTCGGGTCGCTTACCGCGTGACCGTGGCGGGCCGAGGTGTACAGGACGGGGAAGTCCAGCTGTTCCGGCTTGGTGGCCAGCTCCAGAAACAGGTCCTGCACCAGATCGACGACTTCGGCAACCCGAGCCTCGGGCCGGTCGGTCTTGTTGATGACCACCATGGGGGTGACATCCTGGCCGAGGGCCGTCTTCAGCACGTAGGTGGTCTGGGGCATGGGCCCGTCGACGGCGTCGACCAGCAGCAAGCAGCCGTCGGCCATATTCATGATGCGCTCGACCTCGCCGCTGAAATCGGCATGGCCCGGGGTGTCGATGATGTTGATCTTGACCCCTTTGTAGGTGATCGAGGCGTTCTTGGCCAGGATGGTTATGCCTCTCTCCCGTTCCAGAGGGTTGGTGTCCATGATCAGCTCGCCAACCTGCTGGTTGGCGCGAAAGACCTGGCTTTGCTTCAACAGGGCGTCCACCAACGTGGTCTTGCCGTGGTCAACGTGGGCGATGATCGCCAGGTTGCGGATGCTGTGGTTGGCGTCGGTTTGCATGCTGCTCCGGTTGGATAGAATTCCCTGAATTTACGGGCCTCAGTCAAGCAATCCGGCGTCACCGGCCCCGTTATTGCTGCATCTATCATAGCATTTCGTTCCCGGCTCTGGTGGTGTGTTGTGCGTGCAGATGTGCGTTTACGAGTGACGGCACGGGTGTCGAGCACCGGATTCGTCATAAGTATGGGAGAGCAGCTTGGCCGGGAATCCCGGTATCAATGGGAATATCCTTGGCAACTGCGAGCATCGAGGTTACGCGCAGGTTGCCAGAACAAGGCCCCTGCCGCCGTGTACAATGCGGCCCAGCGCAGCACATTATCCTGCCAAACATCTGGGCGCTGGAGTGACATGCCCGGCGGAGGCCGAAGCTAATGGACGACCTGATCATCCGCGGCGGTGAGATTATCGACGGCACGGGCGCGCCGGCTTGTCCCGGCGACGTCGCCGTTCAGGACGGGCGCATCGTGGCAATCGGAAGCAACGCCGGCCGTGAGGCCCGCCGGGTCATCGACGCAAGCGGGCAGGTGATAGCGCCGGGTTTTATCGACATCCACACCCATTCCGATTTCACCCTGCCCTTGAACCACCGGGCCGAAAGCAAGATACGCCAAGGCGTGACCACCGAGGTCGTCGGCAACTGCGGTTACTCCACGGCCCCGGTGTTGCCCGGAAAGGCGGCCTTACTGCAAGACTACCTGGCCGCCGGGGCGCCATGGCTGGAACTGGCTGAGACCGGCTTTGGCCAATACATGGATGACTTTCCCGCGACCTCGGTAAATACCGTGATGCAGGTGGGCCACGCCACCCTGCGCTTGATGACCGTGGGGTTGGACGACCGGGCGCCAACCCCCGAAGAAATGGCCCAAATGGAACGGCTCTTGGACGAAGCGTTAGCAGCCGGTGCCCTGGGAATGTCCTGCGGTCTGTTCACCGCGCCCGGCAACTACGCCGCCACAGAGGAGTTGGCCGCCCTGGCCCGAGTGTTGCGCCGGCACGGCGGCACCTACGCTTCCCACATACGCGACGAAGCCAATCTGGTGTTCGAGGCCGTCAACGAAGCGATCTCGGTTGGCGAAGCCGCCGGCGTACGAGTTCAGGTCGCCCACTTGAAACTGTCCGGGATGGATAACTGGGGCCGGACCCAAGACCTGCTGGAGTTGATTTCCAACGCCAGGGAGCGGGGCGTCGATGTCCACTGCGACCAGTACCCATACACCGCCGGCAGCAATCCTCTGCGCAACCTGCTCCCTTTGTGGGTCCATGCCGGAGGCGTCGAGGCCATGCTGGCGCGGCTCGCCGACCCCCAGGCCGTGGACCGAATAAGGACTGACATCGACCGGGACGGCCTCACCAACTTCGGCCGGGTGGAATCCTGGGACGCGGTCCGAATCGCCATCTCGGCCAGCCAGCCGGAGATCGCGGGCCGCACGGTGGGCGCCATCGCGTCAGAACGGTCCCGCGACCCACTTCAGACCGCCTGCGACATCCTCTTGGCGGACAAGGGCCACACCCGCATTGTAGTCACATCCATGTCCGAGGAAGACGTTCAAGAAATCCTGCGCTCTCCCATGGTGATGGTCGGCTCCGACGGAAACTCTCTGGCCACCCACGGCGTCACCAGCCAGGGCAGCCCTCACCCCAGGTTCTACGGCACCTTTCCCCGAGTTCTGGGGCGCTACGTCCGGGAGCTGAGCGTTCTCCCGTTGCCCCTGGCGATCTACAAGATGACCGGGGGCTCGGCTATCGCGTTGCGCTTGAGGGAACGGGGGACTCTGCAAGAGGGCCACTGGGCGGACGTCACGGTGTTCGACCCCCAAGAGATAGGGGAACGGTCCACCTACGACGACCCACATCAATACGCGGCTGGAATCTCCACCGTGGTGGTCAACGGCCAAGTAGTCATCGAGGGCGGGGAGCACACCGGAGCACTCCCCGGAAGGGTGTTGCGACGGCGGGCGGGCCGGGTGGAGTAAGGGCCCGCTGGAAACCCGCACACGGGGAGCGGCGGCTCTGCCGTCCCGGTCCGATCGGAGCGAGGCCTGTCCCGACGCCGCTACGCCCCCGGGTTCGGCGTATCCAGTACATCCCGCACCCTCCGGGTCAACTCCGCCGGCGTGAACGGCTTGGACATGAAAACTGTGCCGGGACTCCAATCGGGGTCCGGTGCGCCCGTCTCCTCGGGGAACCCAGAGGTGAGCATCACCTTCAGCCGGGGAATCAGAGGCTGCAGCAGTTCAGCAAGCTCCCTGCCACCCTTTTGAGGCTCCTAACGTAGCTTATCACAGTGCTCACTAATATCAACGAGACGCGCCGGTTTGCCGCCAACTAGCGCGACCGCGGCGCCGCTCCCACCAGACTCTCAGCCGGCGCGGCCCCCGATGGACCATAAGCTCTGGTTCGGCTTCCGCTTCTGAAGCTCCTCCATCTCCGGCCTTGGCCCGTAGCTGATGACGCGAGGCGGGCAGTGGTGGACGCACGCGGGGTCCAGTCCCCGGCGGGTCCTCGGTGCGCAGAGGTTGCAGAGGTTGGTCGGCTCCGGCACGAAGTCGAGTACCGCCCGGCCGCCGGCCTGCCGGCGCCCGGAGCCGATGGTGATGCAGGCCCGGCTGAGGTCGAGCTGGTTGGCGTTCCTCCCCGCGATGACGCAGGAGTAGCAGCCGGTGCACCATTCAAAGTCGATGAGCAGCGCGTCTTGTTCGCTAGCCATAGAGGTCCTGCTTCTCGAGGATGCCGGGGATTCCGCCGCCGGCCTTGTACAGCTTGCACAGCAGGGACTTGTACTGGCCCCCGCCGAACCCGTGGGACGACTGGGTGTTGTGGGGAATCAACAGGTTCACGTTAGCGTCCCAAACCCCAAACCACTCATCCGCCCCCTTCTCCGGGAACCACCAGCCGTGGGAAGCCGCGACCACCCGGGGATGGATGAGGCTGGTGACTGACGCCTTCCGTTTGCACCGGCCCAGGTGGTTTTCCACCCAGACCCAATCGCCGTCCTGGATGCCCAGGGGCTCCGCCGTGTCGGGATGGACCATCACCTCGGGATAGGGGTGAATCTGCCTCAACGACCGGATTTGACGATGCTCCGAGTGAAAAAAGGCGATGGTGCGGCCTCCCGTCGTGAGGATGAGCGGATACTCCTCGGCCAGACCCGGGGTGCTGTACGGGCTCATCGACGGCTCGACGAAAACAGGCAGTGGATCGTGGCCCCACTGCTCCATGAGCGAGCTGTACAGCTCCACCTTGCCGCTCGGTGTATTAAAGCCGGGACGGCCATCGGCCCGAAGCTCCCCTTTCGTGTACCGATGGTAGGGAAGCGACTTGTCTGCCTTGTCCGGCCACATGAACTGCTCCCGGCTCAGCTCTTCGTAGGTCACCCCGGCCGGCTTCAGCAGGTATTCATAGAACTCGCGAAGGTCCTTCCACGGCAGGCTGGGATTGAACCGCCTCGCCAGCTCAAAGCAGATTTCGGAGTCAGGCTTGCACTCGGCCACACTGATGGCCTTGTTGATGGCGTTCAGCGGCGCCCACCAGGCGCGCACCCCCTCCTTCTCGGCGAAGGTCGCCGCCGGCAGCACGAAGTCTGCCAGCGCGACGGCGGTCGGCGTCATGAACAGGTCGACGACGACGATCAGGTCCAGGTGGTTGAACGCCTCCAAAAGCCTCTTCGGGTTCGCCCCGTCGACCAGAAAATTATTCCCGGCAATCCACGCGGCCTTGATGGGGTATGGGTCCGCGGAAAAGATCTGGTCGATGAGGATGTCGGCGTGGGCCCGCCAGTGGAAATTCCGGGTGATGGGGTACTCCCTGGTCCCAACGCGCTTATCGAAGAAGACCTCCGGGTCCATCACGTTGCCGGTGAAGCCCCGCACCGATTCCTGGTCCATGGGGTAGGGCCACACCCCGAAGACCGGCTTGGCGAAGGCCATGCCGCCGGGTACGTCCATGTTCCCGGTGATGGCCCACAGGTCGATGACCCCCATGGCCACGCCGAACCCCTCGGGGC
>CAJWBT010000202.1 GCA_913020235.1 uncultured Chloroflexota bacterium | reverse complement strand
AAGCTACAAATGAGCCTGAGGCGACCGATTCGTGTTCTTGGTGGAGACGGGGGAGGCCCCGACTCCAGCTCACCCCAACTACGAAAATGGCCGCGAGATGTAGAAGTTACACCCGGAGCGACATTCAAGGAAGACACTCTTCAGCTTACATTAACATCTTCGCTTCTGCAGCGTGGCGCTCTGGGCTGTACCACGCCCCGAGTTCCGACCAATAGGGCTGCCTCAAGAGGAAGGACTGCTCGACCGAATTGACATCGATGATTAGGAAATCCGGCGGAGGGACGAACTCGGGCTGACAACGTTCTTGAGAGGCTGCCCGTCAGCCACCAGCCTCATCGGTACGAATCCGTTAATGGCACGGGCATACTTGGTAGAAACCAGGAATAGACTCCCGTCAATTTGGAGGCAGCATTATGGGGGTCGCAAGCGATTTGTGGTTTACACACCTGGGCTATACTCCCAAAGCCAACTGAGGACTTTGCAAAGGCGGGTGAAGGAGTGGCGGGCACGCGCATTGCTGAGGTTCGATGACCAGTGGTTGAGTGAGGACATAGCGGTGGAGCAGAGGATGCATCCGTCGCTGTGGGCGACGACAAACAAAGGCCGGAAATTGTTGCCAGAGGCTCCCTGGTATGAGATGCAAAGAACCTAACTCGGGCCGGCGGAGACCCTGGGCTGCAAGCCAGGGAACTGGGTAAGATGGGCATGCGGCAACAACAATGCGCGGTATCATTTTTTCGTGAGGCAATACGGCCGGCAAAAGTAATTGTCGCTGATCAGCCATCTGTAAAAGCATCTGTGAGCGGCACAATCGTGCCTGCGTATATATCGATATTAACGCTGGATCTGGGATCGACGTAGCACTTGGCCATATCGGCTCCCCGATCCTTGCCTTGAACGCTTTGTCAGCATGTTTTCCATATGTAAACGCTCTACTCATAGATCGGGAACAGACCAATATCGACAAATTGGTATTGGCTACCGAACAATGGGGCGAGCAAGTAGACGTGAGATGCGGTGACCATAACAAAGTCCTGCCAGAGTATGTTAGCGGCATGCCGGATTCGGACGCCCCTTATGGACTTTTATTTCACGATCCAACCGGCGTACCAAATTTCCAACTCTTACACAAGGTCTTCACCGCCGCCAGTGACCTTATCGCCGAGACACATAGCAAAAGGGTCAGACTTTGGACTGACCCTTAGAGATCGCTCTCACCAACTTGTTGGAGAAAGACTCGGATAAGGTCTTCGTCGACCCAGTACCCCACCTCAAGCAAGTCCTTGAGGTACGGACGTACCTGGGATACATGGCCACGTCTCTTTGCGTCAGCGAGTACAGTGAGGCTTCCGAAAATAGGGATTCCTCGTTCCGCCGCATGGCGACGGCCTCGCACTTCATCGATAAGGAGCGGGGCTCCTAACTCTTCGGCAAGAGCTATGGCTTCCCTCTCACCAGAATGAAGAGAGGGTGGAGTACCTTCGAGGATAGCTGTATTTGATACTGTCCGCCGCTTGATCCACTGACTATCCGCGATTTCCTTTGCCCCCGGCCTCACTTCACCCTGACCAATAATCTCCTCATACACAGCCTGGGGAATGACCACCTCTTGAGCCACTTGGCGAAGGAGGTCCAGACGGCCGATACGGGCGAACGCGATGATCGGCCCCGTATCCGCCACGATCATGGGTTCTCCCTTCCGGGTATCCCAAGTGCCAACTCGCGCTTCAACTCTTCAGGGTTAACCCTAACTGCTGGCACTTGGTAGTGCCCCATTATTTCCAGCATCTCCCATCGCTCAAGTCCGAGAAGCTGCGCGGCCTGGGCCTCTGAGAGGCGGTCAAAGCGCAGTAACTCCATAACCAGAGTCTCACGAACCCGCTTGGGAACCTCTGCATCCTGCCAGTCAAAGGCCGTGAGGACTTCTTCTGGGAGATCGACCTGAAACTGTCTTTCTGCCATTTTTTGAACCTCCTTATCCATATGCCGACTACTTCATTTATATGACATGGTGGAAGAATGTCAACATGATTCTACTCTAGGTGTGCTCGTCCCACACGCCGGACTTTAGGCATTTAAACCGCTATAAGGGGGCAGAGTCCTGTTGTAGGGCTTGAAGCTTCTGATATTCCTTGAATTCTTCGACTAAATGGTTCCAATCAAATCCCCTGAGGGGTACTTGGAGTTTGGTGGGTGCTCGACATCCTCCGCATTGCTGCCGACTCGCTCCGCGAAGGGAACGGGATGAGATTGGAATAGGCAGAGCACGAACCTGGATTCGGCGATAGAGTAACTGCCGGTCAGCCACCACACTGCGGTGAGTAAGCCGAGTGGGGAAGAATAATTCCCTCACACAGGGCTTAACATAGATTTGAGCAGGCAACTCCAATTTCCGATCTTCTGGTCTCAAACCCGGTCGTTAACGACCCGGCCAAACACCCCTTAGTTGAAGCTGAAATGGCTCCGGAAACCACCCCGTTTCCCCATTAACCGGGGGTCCGGATCTTAGCGCCCTCCAGCGTTTGCTCTCCAGATCATACAGGACTGCCTGGTGGGCAGGTAGCCCGAAAAGACAGCCTGGGAGAAGTGCTGGCAAAGCGGCACGCTGAATGTCAGTTGAGTAGGCGCTACTTCAGCGCCGAGTCCCTGACCAAGCGGGAACAACCAGACGAGGTCACTGTGGCCCGCGCTGTAGCGTTGATTGAGTCGATTCCCCTCCCCATAGGGAGTTATAGGTTGGCCACCACCACCTTCAGGCTGAAAACCAATCTGGTACTCCGTCCAGCACATTGAGATCTGCTGGACAGCAACCCAGAAGAAGGGCCAGGTCCTCCACCAGCCCGCCGGACCGGCTCAGATTCTGTCGGGCTTTCAGGGACATGGGCCATGACCGTGGCCGTCTTCCCGACGGTGTCCACCCGTACCTCTTCCACCAGGTGCTGGAGGAACCGCCGTTTTTCCCGGGGATCCAGCTGGTCCACCCGGGATGCCGCCATGCGGCAGAAGATATCCAGATTTTCCCCGAGGCGCCGGGGACTGATTGAGCTGGAGAGCTCTCTCTGACGCTCAATAGCCTCCGCCTCGAGAGCCTTCCGTTTTCGGTCCACCAGCTCCATCTTCCGGAGCAGCAACTCCTTGGGGAACCCGCCCTCGGCGTATAGGTCCAGCAGCCGTTCCTTCCGATCTTCCATGTCCGCCAGCCGACCGGCCAACCGGGCCTGCTGACGTTCCAAGCCGGGTCGCTCCATCTCCTGCTTCCTGGTCAAGTCTGCAACATGGGCGCGCAGGGTGCTGGGATTCGTCACCGCCCCCCGCACCGCCTGCCACACCGCATCATCCAGAGCCTCTCTCCGCACCATTGGGGCGTGGCAGGCGCTGGGCGAGGGAAAGGATCGATGACGGTTGGTGCACCGGTAGTAGAAGAACCGGTTCTTGTAAGAGTCCACCGACATGGTGGATCCGCAGCCCGCGCACCGGAGCAGGCCGGTTAACAGGTAGAAATACAGGGAAGGCTCCCTGGGCTTGTACCGTTGGGCCAGAACCTCCTGCACCAGCCGGAACTGCTCAGCGTCGATGATTGGGGGAAACTTGATGGGGATCCACTCGCTGGGGTCCCGGCGCACCTTGCCAGCCTTGAGCTGGCGGGTGTAGCGTTTCCCTGTATCCACCTCCACACTCATCAGCTTGCCGTAGTAGCCTAGGCCGATGTATGAAGAGTTCTTCAAGACGTTGTGCAGAGTGGCCCGGGACCACCGGCCGCGGCGGGGCGGCCGGACCCCCTGGGCGCTGAGTTCCCGAACCACCCGTCCCAGGCTCCGGTGCTGGAGATAAAGATCGAAGATCAAGCGCACCACTCCAGCCCGTTCCGGGTTCACCTCGTACCGGCCCTCCTGCTGTAGGGTCTTTTTGATGTAGTTGTAGCCCAGAGGTGGGTGACAGCCCACGATGCCCTTGGTCCGGGCCTTGAAGATCCGGCCACGGCGGGTACGTTCCAGGATCTTGTCCTTCTCATACTCAGCCAGCAGCCCCTGCACCCCAAGCAACAGCCGGGACTCGGGGTCATCGGCGGGGGGTGTGTTGAGAAACACCACCTGGACGCCAGCCTTCTTCAGTTCCTCCAGCACGATGGCCTGGTGGGAAAACTTGCGGGACAGCCGGTCAGGCGAGTGGATGTAGACAGCCTGAAACAGGCCTTGGGCGGCGTCGTTGCGCAGGTTGTCCAGTTGGGGCCGGGCGATGATCTCTCCGCTCCACCCTTCATCCACGTACTCCCCGGCCAGCTGAAGCCCGGCGCAGGCTTGCCGGAGTTCGTCCAGCTGGGAGGCCACCGTTTGGTCTTCGGCCTGCCGGTCGGTGGAAACCCGGGCATAAATGGCTGCTTTGGTCATATTATTTGGTCACGGTTGTTATCGGGCAAACCCCAAAATCCGCGGCTTCGCTTTGGCGAAGTGACCTCCTGAGGGTTTCGCCGGAAGTTGGCTGGCGCCACTCGGCGGGGCTGTTCTTGGCTGTCAATCCTTCGCCAGCCGAGGGGCTAGCGGCCCGTGGAGTCCGAGCCTTGGCCCGGAAGCGCCCTCGCTCTTCTTGGGCTCGAGTGGCGGTGCACCGGCGCCGGTTGGGGCAGGTACTTGTGCGGCGCCCACTGCTTGGGTTGGTTCCGGCAAGCAGAGGAGGTCGGCGTGGGAGAGGACCATGGTGAGGGCCAGGGATAGCTTCCGGGAATCGGGGCCGCCCGCCGGCCGCTTCAGCACGACTTCGATAGTGGTGGGTGGTTGTCCTGTCATCGTATCCATACGATCACCACTAATCGTAAAGCTACGATGTGTCAATGGCCCTCTCTGGGGAAAAACTGGGGATAACTCCTCCTCAGCAGTTGATGCCCTGGTACACCAGGCGCTCCCTCAGCAGCTCCTCGGGCACGGCGAACTCCAGGGCCAGGGCCAGCACCGGATCGTCG
>CAJWBT010000201.1 GCA_913020235.1 uncultured Chloroflexota bacterium | reverse complement strand
CGGGGTGACCGGCGCTCGTGAGCAGGTCTCGGAGCGGAGCTTTCAGCTCGTGGATAGGGTACGGCCTCACACCTCGCTGCCTCTTGCCGTTGGGTTCGGCATCTCCCGGCGGGAACACGTGGAGGAGGTCTGCCGGAAAGCCGAGGCCGCAGTGGTTGGTAGCGCCCTGGTCCGGGTGATGCTAGAATCTCCCAGAGACCAGATTGCCGAGCGCTCCAGCCTGCTCGTTAGGGAGCTGGCCGGCAAGCTTCAGCCAGCAAAGGGAGGGTCCGACCGATGAGCGTTTGCCGCGGCATTCGGGGGGCGACGGTGGCCAAAGAAAACACCATGGACGCCATCCAGGCGGCGACCAGAGAGTTGCTCGCCCAACTGATCGATGCCAATCATCTCGAGGAAAGAGATGTCGCCGCGGCATACTTCACCACGACTCCCGATCTGAACGCCGGGTTCCCCGCGGCAGCCGCCCGCCAGCTGGGGTGGAACTCCACCGCACTGATGGGCGCCAGCGAGATAGCCGTGCCCGGCAGCATGCTCCGGTGCGTCCGGATCCTCATCCTGTACAACACCGATAAAGAGCCTCGGGAACTGGTGAACCTGTATCTCAACGGCACGAACACCCTGAGAGGGGACGTCCCCGAGTCTGGCTGAAGCCGGCCCGTCGCAACTGATAGGGTCGGGACACATGGGGGCCTGCCGACCGGGTGCGGGAGATAGCGTCTCCTCGAGTCTGCTTTCCGAGCGGAGCCACCGGGAGCGGGTGTTTGAAGTGAATCCGGCACGATAGGTGAAAACCGATATGATCGTGGTAATGACCAGAGACAGCTCCGAGGAACAACTGGCCCAGGTCCGGCAACGGATCGAAAACCGGGGCGTGAGAACCCAAATCTTCAGGGGTGTGGAACGCATCGTGGTAGGGGTCTTGGGCGCAATTCCCCCGGACCTGCAAGACGAGATGGAGCTTCTGCCCGGAGTCGCCGAGGTGGTTCCCATCTCCAAACCCTACAAGCTGGCGAGCCGGGAATTCCACCCGGAGGGCTCGACGGTGCAAGTGGGCAACGTTGTGGTCGGGGGCCCCGACCCGGTGATCATGGCCGGGCCCTGCTCCGTTGAAGACGAAGAGCAGATGGTGGCCACGGCCAAAGCGGTGAAGGCTGCCGGGGCCAGCCTGCTCCGGGGCGGGGCGTACAAACCGCGCACCTCTCCCTACAGCTTTCGAGGCATGGGTCTGGATGGGCTCAAGCTCCTGCAACTGGCCAAGAAGGAAACAGGGCTGCCCGTCATCACCGAGGTAATGGCGCCGGCGGACGTGGAGATAGTGGCTCAATACGCCGACGTCCTCCAGATTGGCGCCCGCAACATGCAGAACTACAACCTGCTGGACGAGGTCGGCGCCACCGACAAGCCGGTCATGGTAAAGCGGGGCCTGGCAGCTTCTTACGAGGAATGGTTGCTGGCGGCAGAGTACGTGCTGGCGGCCGGCAACGACAAGGTCATGCTCTGCGAACGCGGCATCCGGGGCTTCGAACAATTCACCCGGTTCACGCTGGACGTGGCCGCTATCCCGGTGATCAAAAGGCTAAGCCACCTCCCAATCATCGCCGATCCCAGCCATAGCACGGGCAAGTGGTATCTGGTTACCCCGGTAGCTCTGGCTGCCATCGCCGCCGGGGCCCACGGGCTGATCGTAGAGGTCCACCCCAACCCGGACCTCGCCAAGTGCGACGGCCCCCAATCCCTCACCTTCGAGAACTTCCGCAGCTTGATGGAGCAGGTTCGGGCCGTGTCGGCGGTTTGCCGGGAGCCGGTTCAGGCTACCTGAAAACCGGTAGGCCAACGCTGGCAAGCCGATAGCGGCGAAAACCCAAGGGCGACGGCACAACCGTCGCCCTCTTTGGTGGATCCGAGGTCCTGTCTTGAGTCTCAGATCCCGTGACCTCAGGCCAGATCAAAGCGTTTCGCGTTGCCCCCACCACGGGTCCCAAGGGGTCTTCTTCATAGGATCAGCCGGCGGCACGCAATTCGACGCTGATTGCAAATCCTGGCAAACCCGGGTGCCCGTGGAGCAGAACGGCCTCTCGGCTCGGGCCGGGCCAAATCCGACGCGTAGCGGCCTAGGCTTCGGAGAGGCTGAAGACCGTTACTCCATTCAGCTCTTCGGCGCGAACTCGAGACCCGCGCGTCAGCAGTGCCTTTGAATTGTTGAAGAGTTGTTCGACGGGTCGCTTGGCGAAAGCAAACATCAGCAGCCCATATGAAAATGCGATACCCGAAAGAACGAATGATAAGAAATTCCACTCTGAACCGTGCATGACTCTCCCCTGTTTTGGTGTTTGCTTGTCGGGCGGCGCTCCATCTTGTTTGCCAGGATGAAATCCAGTGAATACTTGCGCCATGCCCTTCTTTACACGATACCGAATCGATACTTGCGGTGCCATGGGGGTAACACCCGAAAGCATCTAGGCGTCTTTTGGCGCGGGGCGCAGCGGTAATCCGGCGTCGGCCTCAAGAACCACCCAGGAACCTCCGTCTGCGCCCACCGCGTACTGCCGGTTGTTCAGCCCAGCCTGGGTCTTGCCGAGCCTGTCGGAGGACGGAGGTTCCCGGAGCTGTCGCTCCGTTACAAGCCGGCAGCCGCCGCGGCCCGCCGCATCTCCTTCAGGTAAGAAACGCTGGAGGTCTGGAGTAGGCTGCCGACGTTGCTGTGAGAGTATTGGACGCCCAAATCGAGGAACTTGGGCACCAGGGAATCAGGACAGCTGACCCCGGCGAAGCGGCCCGCTCCCCGGATGGTCTTGACCCCCATCTCCATCTTGGCCTGTACTTCGGGATGGGTCTGCTGGCCGGTAAACCCCATCGACTGGGACAGGTCGCCCGAGCCGATGAAGAACACGTCGACACCCTCCACTGCGAGCAACTCCTCCAGGTTGTCCAAGGCCTCCACCTCTTCAAGCATCAGGCAGACCAGGGTGTTGCGGTTGGCCTCCTCGGCGTACTTCGCCGTCGAGCCGGAGAACCCGTAGTCCGCGGGACGGCCCCGGCTGAAGATGCCCCGGTGCCCCTGGGGGTGGTACTTGACCGCGTCCACGGCGGCCCGGGCTTCCTCGGCATTGTTCACATGGGGAACCTGGACCCCCCAGGCGCCCCGGTCCAGAAAGGGCGCGATGATCTCCGGCTTGTTGCCAACCGGTCGGATAATGGGGGCGATCCCGGAAAGCTCGGCGGCCCGGATCAGGTCCTCCGAGTTCTCCACCGTTATGGAGCCATGCTCGTTGTCGATCAGAACCCAGTCGAACCCCAGGTAGCCCATCATCTCCACCACCGGGGAGGACGGAAAGGTGATCATGACCCCGAAGACAGCACTTCCGGATTCCAGCTTTGTTTTGAGGGTATTTTCCCGCATGTCGCCTCCTTGACGCGGCTCCCCGAGCTTCTCTCGGGCGGGTAGTTCTTACCAGAAACCTGGTGAATGAGACCCTTGAACAGTGAGTATGATACTCTGGTCCGAGGATATGTGCTCTACGCGGGGTTGGCCATTGAGGGAAGGCTATGACCGATCGGAGGGGAAGAGTGTGAAAACGCAGCTAGCGCCGGTACAAAGGATGTAAACTAGGCAGTAATCTCAAAATAACGTAGCAATAGGTCAGATGAACCTTCACGGTCGGCCTGAGGACCAAGAAATAGCCCCAACGCGGTTGATTTTCCGGCGTGCCGATGTTATAATGACAACTATCTAAAAACGTGATACTAGTCCCGCGCAGGGGTCCGCGGCCTAACTCTTCCGAGCTGAGGGGTGAGGATGTTTCCAGAGGTAACCCTGTCGCCCACTTCCCGTGAGGACGTTCAACGGCTGGCGGATTGGCTCGACGATCCGGAGGTCAATTCCCTCTGGTACGGACTGAGCGAAAACGGGACGCCCCTGCACATTGGATACTCCCCCCACCAGATTCTACAGGCATCCCAAACCGAATGGAGCCACGTCTTCGAAAACGAAGACCGCCAGATATACTCCTTCCACATCGCGGATGGAAGCCACATCGGCGAAGGTCAGTTGGTTGTCGAGTGGCCGCTGCAAGAGGCTCAGGTTTTCATCCTCATTGGGCGCAAAGATCTGTGGCATCACCACTACGGCACCATGGCGTTGATTCACATGCTGGACCAAGCCTTTCAGGCGCACGGGTTGCATCGGGTTTGGGCGGACATTCCTGAGTACAATGAGCATGCCCTGGAAATGTTCCGGCACTTAGGCTTTGTTTTGGAGGGCCACCTGCGCAAGACCCATCGCAAGGACGAGGAATGGTATGATTCCTTCGCAATGGGGTTGCTGACCGACGAATACAACCGGCGCCGGTCTCGGGTGATGGGCAGGGCCACCGCATAGAGTCGAGCGGCCAGGCCACGGCAATGCCGGTCCGAGGCCTCGTTCAACGCGAGGCGGGGATTGGGCAACGGCGCAACTTGCTTCCAGCGGGAAGACCATACGAGCGTCAGAAATCTGCACCGCCAAGCCCCCTAGCCTCATTCGTGGGGTTGTGAGGAGAGAACGATGCCCGTAATTACTATCAACGGCCCGATTGGCAGCGGTCCTGTTCCCGTCGGACAGATCGTAGCCCAGGAGTTGGAACTCAACTTTGTCGACCGGCTGATCTTCAGGGAGGCCGCCAGGCTGGTCGGCAAGCCGGTGGGAGCGCTGATCGACAAAGAGCAGCGAGTGGTCCGGTTCCGCGACCGGCTGGCCAGCTTCTTGCAGACCATGCTGGAGCGTTCGGCCATGTCCGGCGTGAGCGGCGAGCCGTATTTCGGGCGCGGGATAGAAACTCTTCCCCCCGAAGCATACTCGGAGCTGACCGGGGAGCCGGCGGTGGCGACCTTGAAAGTGGAGGACAAGGATTTCATCGAGGCCACCACCACCGTGGTGAAGGGCCTGCACCAGCAGGGCAACGTGGTGATCCTGGGCAGAGG
>CAJWBT010000200.1 GCA_913020235.1 uncultured Chloroflexota bacterium | reverse complement strand
TGCCGACCCGGTTCTGGTACCCCATGCACTTCTTCGCGTCGACCATCCACTGGAGAACCGCCGAGGTGTTGCACTCGTTGTTGGGCTGATAGCTTCGCTCGCCCGTTGGGATGGCCCCGGCGCCGCACTTCCGGGTGCATTTCAGACAGATATCGCAGAACTCGGTGATGCCGGAGTCCCGGGCTCCGTCGGGCTCCAGAGGCAGGTCGGTGATCACCTTGGATATCCGCAGGCGGGACCCAATCTTGGGGTTGATCAGGTTGCTATGCCGGCCCAACTGGCCCAGGCCCGCATCGACGGCAAGGGGAATGCTAAGCGCCATGTCGTTGCCGCAGGGGATGGCGTGGTACCCCAGGCCCCGGATAAACTCGGCCAGCATCCACACTGTTGGCGCAAACTTGGCATAGGCCATGGTGCTGAACGCCTCAGTGAGGAGGGTCGGTGCGTACTCCGCGGCTTTCGAGCCTCCGGGCCATTCGTGCAGCATCACCACCACATACTGCATCTCTTTTGGGATAACTCGAGTCCCATCTTCCAAACAAATGGGCGCATCGTACTCTTCAAAGCCGGGCTCGTCGGAGAACTTGATCGGGTGCGTTTCCACCGTCGTTCTGTCGAAGTAATGGGAGTACACCCAGCGCCGGTCCAGCCGGGCAATGCCTGCCTGGTCCGCGCCGAAAACGCTGGCGGCCCGGCGCACAACCTTTGATGCCTCTTTGGCGGAAGCCTCCCAGCGTTGTCCTGGCCCGGGCGGCAGATTTGACTGCCAGCTCGTGGCGCCCTGATCCGACTGATTCTTCGAGAAGTTCAGCAGAGTGAGGAGGGAATCTGCCGCGGCGTCCAGGCTCCAGGCGGGCCGGTCATAGCCGCGCCGCCCCTTATCGATAAGCTGGTACTGTTTGGTTTTCAGCGAGGCGCGTGCTTCCCCAGCAGCCGGGTCCCAATATACGCGGGAGCCCATGTTGTCTCTCTGGTTGTACCTCACGTACGAGCTTTGCACCTCGTACATTTCCGCAGCCGTGGTAACGCCATTCGGGCTCGAATTCTCTGGCCGCTGCACCTGCGGGTCCGGCCGCTGCTTGATCTTCATGACGCAAGACCTCCAATGGGTACTGTCCCGTCAGTCGCCGGTCGAGATACCGGATTAGGGACCAATAACGTTCAGTTCTCTCCACTCCCCGCGTCCGTGGTTGCCCCCGCCAGTCTAGCGCCTCGTGGACGGGTTGCTACCCGGTCCGTCATCCCGGCCCTTCCGCGGAAGGGCCGGGATGACGATGGTGGGGAGTGAGTGTCGCACAGTTTCGCCGATGTAGTTCTATCTGCAAGACGGTGCGCTAGCTGTCCCCCAGGTGTCTGATTTCCCGCAGGAATTCTGCGCCGGCCCGGGCGACGAGGTCGGACAGGCCCAGGTCGAATTTCCTGACTCCCAACTCGAATCGCCGCTTGGTGGAAGCGTGATCGAACACCACGCTAAGGCTGACATCTACGCCCGCTTTAACGATCTCCTCGATCATGGCGTCCATGGTCCGGTCAACCTCGGCCTGGTCCGGCATGCCCATGGACTGCCACAGGTCCCTGGGGCCGATCTGAATACAGTCGATGCCCGGCACGGTGAGGATCTCGGACAGGTTCTGAACCGCCTCGACCTCCTCCAGCTGGCAGAGTACGAACACCTCGCGGTTGGCCATCTCGGTATATTCGCGTCCCAGGACGTCCAGGCCAAACCAGGCCCCCCGCCCCTTTTCGTACACCGTGCGCGTGCCTTCGGGGTAAAACCGGCAGGCTTGAACCACGGCGCGGGCGTCGGCAGCGGTGTTGATTCGAGGGATATGAACGCCCGCGGCGCCCGCGTCCAGATAGCGCAAAATCTGATCTTCCGAGAACGCCATCCGGATTATGACCGGGATGTCGAAAGCGTCTCCGGCCCGGATGAGGTTCTCCACTTCCCGCTCGTCCATGGGCAGATGCTCGCAGTCGATGTTCACGTAGTCATATTCCAAGGCCCCGAACAGCTCGACCATCTCGGGACAATACGAACTGAGCCTACCGCCCACCACAATCTTGTTCTCTTTGAGCTTTGCCTTCATGCTGTTGCTGCGTATTCTCATCAACACCCCCTGTGAGTTGCTCTTCGGCCGGCCGGCCACCGGTCGACACCCTACAGGTATCTGCCGGCCCGCGCGCCGTCCAACACCGCGTGGAATATCCGGCGAGGGGCCAGGCAGTCACCGACCAGGTGGAGCTCCTTGACACGGCCTTTCAGCGCGCGCGCCAGCCGGGTATCGGCACGGCTCCCGCACGCCAGCACGACCGTGTCTATGCCTTCTATCCGGCGTTCTCGCCTGGTCAAAGTGTTCCGGACCACGATGCTCCCCTCGCGTATCTCCTTGAGCCCGGTCAAAGGCGACAGGGTCACCCCCTTATCCAGCAGCCGCTTGATCAGCAGGTACTTGGTTGCCTCCTCAATACCCTGACCCACGGTCAGCAATTCCGACACCAACTCCACGTCTTTGCCCTGGTCCGCGAGGAATTCAGCAATAGTGGGCGCGGGCAGATGGTCCTCGACGCCTCCGACGACCAGCACCCTCTGCCCAACTTGGGCCTCCCCCTGGAGGACCTGCGTGGCAGTCACCACCCGTTTGTCATCCACGCCGGGAATCGGAGGCACATAAGGCTCAGCGCCGGTGGCCAATACCACGGCGTCGGGATCAAGCTCGGCTACCATATCCGGGGTTGTCTCTTCGCCCAGCAGTAGCTGCACCCCCAGTTTCTTGAGCTGGGAGTGGAGATAGACAACCATATCTCCCACCTGCCTGCGGTTGGGGTCGCGAGCGATGATGCTGACCTTGCCGCCGAGTGCGGTCCGGCGCTCACTCAGCAAGACGCGGTGTCCCCTGAGGGCGGCCATCCGGGCCGCCTCCATCCCGCCCGGGCCGCCTCCCACCACGAGGACGAGCTTCCCGGTCTGGGCCGGCTCGAAGTCCATCTCTTCTTCCCGGCCCGCCGCGGCGTTCACCGCGCACATCAATGGCCGCCGCCGTCCTACAAAATGGCACTCGTTGGTGACTATGCACGTCCTGATGTCCTCGGGCCGGTCCTCTCGGGCCTTGTTGGCAAAATCGGGGTCGGCAATGAAGGCTCGGGCCATCCCCACCATGTCGGCGGAGCCTTCGGCGATGATGCCCTCGGCGAGCGCCGGGTCGTTGATCCTGCCGGCCACGATTACCGGGATGTCCACCACCGACTTGATCGCGGCCGCCATGGGAACGTTGGGGCCCGGCGGCACGTACGACGGGCTCGTGTAGGCCAGCTTCAGCCCATCCTTGGTGAGTCCCATATGAGTGCCGCCGCTGACATTGATGAAATCGATGTGCCGGTTCAACTGCCGGGCAATCCCCTTTACGTCCTCCAGCGTCAGGCCGCCCTCGAAGCGCTCGTCGCCGGTGATGCGCACCCCAATTGGGAATGTTGGGCCCACCAGTTCTCGTGTGGCGTCCAGGATTTCCAGCAGGAAGCGGAGCCGGTTGTCCGGGTTGCCCCCGTATCGGTCGTCGCGGCGGTTGGTATGGGGTGATAGGAACTGGTTGACCAGATACCCGTGAGCCGCGCTGATTTCCACGCCGTCCAAGCCCGCTTCTTTGATCCTCCTGGCGCCATGGGCGAATACCTGGACTAGCTCGGCGATCTCTTCCGCCTCCAGCTCGTGTGGCACCTCCAGGTCGTACTCGTCAACCACCGGCGAAGGCCCCATGGCCAGACGCAGGGCGCCCGCGTGCTGGATTGCGATCCCCAGGTGGAGCACCTGTCCAACGCAAACGGCGCCATGGCGATGCACCGCTTCAGCCCGCCTTCGAAACACCGGAATATGCTTTTCATCGTAGTGACGGATGCCCTCCGGTGTGGCCGGGTTGAGGTGCACAACATCGATATCTGCCGCGTGGCCGGGGACGAACCGTCCCGGACCCACCGAGTAGTTGTGCACTCCCTCTCCTGAATTGATACCGATCAGCCCCACTCCCCCCCGGGCCCGTTCCTCCAGATAGCGAAGGTTTCTGTCTTCGGACAGGCGCGTATGATGGGTGGTCATCATCAATCGGTTGCGCACCCGCAGGGAACCGAGATCAATCGGCTCAAAGAGATGTTTGAATTGGGACATCCTATCGCACGCTCAACTTAACGAGGGTGTCGAGACAACGGCGCTCCGCAAAACAAGATTCGGGCGTTGTAAGGAACGACCACCCCCTGACGGTGATGATTCTATGGACCCACCCATATTGTGTCAATCGCGGTGCCGCGCGTTTAGGCCTGAGACCGCCTGAAAATTCAGCCGGGATGCCGGGGATACCATCCCTTCCGAGCATGTGCTAGTATTTCGCTTGCGCCAATGGTCTGACGGAGATACCGCCCTTACAATGAACACCGCCACCGGAAGAAGGGCCGTTTCTCCTTCAACAGGGGAATATCCGGGGCGTATCGCTTTGGCAATGCGCCTCTGTACAATCGCTCCAACCGCCACCTGAACCGCGAGGCTTCCGCGGCAGGCCGATATGGTCCACTGGAGGACGCCCATGGCTGAAGAAGCGCTGGCCGGTGTACGAGTGCTGGACCTTACCCAGGGCGTGGCGGGCCCTTTCTGTACCCGGCTGCTGGCCGACTACGGGGCCGAGGTGGTGAAGGTGGAGGCCCCCGGCGAGGGCGACAAGACCCGTCACCTGGGCCCTTTTCCCGGTGATATCTCCCACCCGGAGAAGAGCGGCCCCTTCCGGTACCTGAACTTCAATAAGAAGAGCATCACCCTGGACCTCAGGGACCCCGCGGATGCCCAACGCATCAGGCACTTGGCCAGTGAGGTAGACCTGCTGGTTGAGAGTAGCCGGCCCGGGGTCCTGGCCCGGTATGGGCTGGACTACGAGGGGCTCCAGCGGGTCAACCCGGGCCTGGTGATGACCTCCATCACCGACTTCGGGCAGGATGGACCCTAC
>CAJWBT010000199.1 GCA_913020235.1 uncultured Chloroflexota bacterium | reverse complement strand
TTGGTGGGCCTGGATGGACTCGAACCAACGACCTCGGTCTTATCAGGACCGCGCTCTAACCGCCTGAGCTACAGGCCCACAATTGCTGGTGGCATTTGAATTATAACCAGTGACCGGCCGGGTATCAAGGATTCTCGAGGTCCCCGCCACCGCCCGGTTCCCCACCGGCCTGTTGGGTGACGTGCAACTCCCGGGGCGGCCGGCGCCGCCGGCCCTTGCCTCGAGGCCGCCCCACCGGTTTTCTCCGACCACGGACCGTCGCGGGTTCGGGTCCCCACTCCTTTGGTAACTGTAGGGTCCGAACCGGGTAGTTGATCACGATGTCGTTTTCATTCAGCCGCTGGTGAAGCTTCTGTATCAGGGATGTCTGAACGGAGAAGCTACCCAGCCGGTCTTTGGCCTGAACGAAAAGCCAGAAATTCACGTTGGAGTCACCGAAGTTGTCGAACCCAAACCAGCCCCCGTAGGCCTTGACGGCGCCGGGCTCGTTTTCCAGCACCTCGTCCATGACCTCCCGGCAGACCCGCTCCACCTCGTACAGGTCGCTGTCATAGCTCACGCCGCAGCTGAGCCACACGTTGACCGCCGGCACCGGGCGCTGGAAGTTGGTGATGATGGTCTCGGCGAACCGGTTGTTGGGCACCACCACCAGGTTGTTCCGCCAGGTACGGATGCGGGTGCTGCGCCAGCCCACTTCCACCACGTACCCCGTGATGCCGCCTTCCAACTCGATGAAATCCCCGGGCGCCACAACCCCCTCGGTCATCACATAGGTACCGGCGAACAGGTTGGCCAGCGTGGGCTGGATTGCCAGAGCGATGGCCAGCCCTCCCAACCCCAGGCCGGCGATCAGGGGGCTGACGTTGATGTCGAGGAGGTCCAGGATCAAGATGGCGCCCAGGCCGTAGATCAGGGCCACGGTGAACCGCCGCAGGAGGGGGAACATCCGCAGGTCCACCACATGCTGGGTGCGGGTCGCCAGGTTCTCCAGGTACCAATCGAGGGCATTGGACACCACGGCGGTCACGACCAGGATGCCCAAGAATATGCCCAGCAAGCCGGCAATCGTGTCCGCCGTGTCCATTTGCCCGGCGCTCAGGTCCAACGGTATGGTGACGGCCAGGTACACGCCCAGCACCATGATGCCCATGGTGAGGGGCCAGCGGGTGGCCCGCACCATTCTGGAGTCCAGGTCGCTGGGGGTCCACTGGGTGAAACGCAAGACGAGGCGAAATAACAGCTTGTGGAAGACCACGGCCGCGATCAAGGTGATCGCGCCGGCGGCAACCGCGGTGACCGGGTCCAACCACGCCGGGTCTCCCAGTCCGAAACGCGCCAGGATGAAATACATTACCTGCTTCAACTCCGGCCGGGGCAGCTCAGGCGCACCGACGCCAGGGCATATTGAGCTATACTACTGTACCGGCAGCTTCGAGAGATTATACCACCGGGTGCCGGTGTTCCGGCCTAAGCTGCCCGCAGCGTCCGATCTTACCGGCGGGCCCGGACATCAGCGGCCCGTCCGATGGCCGGCAAGCCTCGCGAGGCATGAATCCGCCCTGGCCCCCTATGTGACTATCTTAAAAGGTTACTCGACAAGCTCAACGCGAACGGTGGAGGAACTCTCTGTCCGTTCGTCCTGAGCTTGTCGAAGGACCGTCTGTTCCGGGTCGTGCCGTCTTGAGATAGTTAGTTAATCACCCTTTTCGAAAGAGGTGGATTCAAGGGAGTTTGACACTGCGGCCCAGCGCGCGATCCTGTGTAGCCGTTCCTGCGAGAGACAATACTTCATCATTGCCGAAGGGGGCACTGGACATGAAGGTAAATATCATTCGTCCCGAAGAGCGTCCGACCTACATCGGTCAGGGCCGCCTGACCAAGGTGCTCCTGGAGCCCAGCGACGGCGTGGACAGCTTCTCTTGCGTCCGGGTGCTGTTCCCACCCGGTGAGAGGTCGGAACCACACGCCAAATTGACGACTACCGAGGTGGTCATCACCCAGCGGGGGACGCTAACTCTGATCTCCGGGGGGAGGCAATACCCCATGCCGGCCGGGACGGTCGCCGTCATCGAACCGGGCACCGAGCACGTCCACGCCAACTTGACCGGCGACCCGGTAGAGATCCTCGTTTTGCTGACACCGCCGGGGCCGGAGCAGGTCTTCAAGGGCCGGCAGCCTCTTAGTGAAGTACAACACGATTCGGCCAAGATCGCGTAGCGTGGTGGCCGCCGATTCCGAGCTATCGGCGCCCGGAGCGGACTCCGGACCCGCTGGATACCGGCAGCGGTAGCGGCAGCGTTCTCGGTCCTCGCAACGGAGCCGGTTGCGGCTTAACCCGACTCCCGGCCACGGCGGATGAGGTCCACCAGCTGCGGCAAAAGCTCTCCCGCCGGGCCGGCCAGGGCTATGTAGCACGCGGAGGTGAGGGCGGTCTGATGCGGGTTGATCTCAATCAACGTAGCGCCTCTCTCCTGCGCCACCACGGGCAGCTGGGCCGCCGGGGTGACCCAGCCGGAGGTCCCGACAAGCAGCATACAGTCGCACAGCTCCGCTTGCTCCCAGCAAGCCTGGAGCACCTGCGGCGGAATCGGCTCTCCAAACATCACGGTGTCCATCTTGACTACCCCTAAGCAGTCCGGGCACCGGGGCGGCAGGTCCCCAATAGGGAAACCCTCCCGAGGGCGGCGGCTCCCGCAGTCCATGCACCGGAGCCAAGCGCGGTTGCCATGAATCTCCAAGAGGGCCTCGCTGCCCGCCCGACGATGCAGGCCGTCCACGTTCTGGGTCACGGTGCACTTCAGCAGTCCCAACCGTTCCAGGTCGACCAGGGAATAGTGGCCGGCGTTGGGCGATGCCTCCTCCAGCGCTAGCTTCAGCTCGTGCACCGGGTTGCCCGGCTCCTCTTCATCGCCCAGCCTTGTTTCCCACCAGTAACCGGGGTCACGAAGGAACTCCTGATACGCCCGCATGGGCGGCTCGCCGTACTTGGTCCAAAGGCCACCGGGACCACGGAACGGCGGAATTCCGCTTTCCACCGAAAGCCCGGCGCCCGCCAGCGCCACCAGATGCTTGGAGGAAAGAATAGCCCGGGCCGCCCGCTCCAACTCGTCCCGGGTCTTATCGGTTAGCTCGACCATCGCCGCTCATCTCCAACATCGCTCCAACTCACCGCTATCGTATCCCGCGCGCCGGCACACAAGGTCCGCTGGGTAGCGCCGCATCGGGCGGAGGCACGTGCCTGGGTTCGAGGGTTTCAACTTCCTCGCACTTGCCGGGGTGGCCGGATGGGAGAGACCGGGCTCACTGAGCCTCGGGGAAAGCCTCCCGCCCGATAAGGGGCACGAACCGGCACGGCCCAAGCATGCTGACCGATAACCCCTCGTCGGTGCGAAGGGCCTGCACCAGGTCTTGCTGCTCCAGCGTCCCGACGGGGATGACCAGCCTGCCGCCGGGCGCCAGCTGGGACACCAGCGACTCGGGAAGTCTTGGGGAGGCGGCGGCCACGACGATCGCATCGTAGGGGGCCCGGCTGGGACAGCCCATGGTAGGACCCGCCGCCCGCACCTCGACGTTATTGTATCCCAGCTCCCACAAGAGGCCCCTGGCACGCTCCGCCAGGACCGGAACCAACTCCACGGAAACCACCCGTCCCCTGGGGGCGAGCAGAGAGAGTATCGCCGCCTGGTAGCCGCTGCCGGTGCCGACTTCAAGCACCCTTTCCCGTCCACGGAGCCCGAGGGCGGCAGCCATTAAGGCCACTATGTAGGGTTGGGAGATGGTCTGGCCCTCGCCGATGCTCAGGGGCAGGTCCAGGTAGGCCATGTGCCGGCTCTCCGGGGGCACGAACCGCTCCCTGGGCACCTGCTCCATAGCCCGGATGACCGATTCCGAACGCACATTGCGCCACAAGCTACGGAAAAGGCTCTTCCGGGATTTATCCAGGTTTTTATCCATGTCTCCCGGCATCTCAACACAATCACTATAGCATGATGCCGCTTCCTCCTCAATGCTAACGCCTGGGAAGCCCCGCCGAACTCACCCGGGTCTTTCCGTTGACGCTAACTGGCCTCTGTGCTAGTCTCAATTGAATCAACTAGGTTGTAATCTATATAGCCTGCATCAGAATTCTGAAGGTTTTAGTAGATTTTTCGTGGACGCCCCACGGACAAACGATCCAACTCGCTGGCTCCCCCTGGGCGACGCATGCCGCCTGTTGGACGTGAGCCAGGCCACCCTCCGCCAGTGGGCCGATGGCGGCCACCTACGGGCATACCGCACACCGGGCGGCCACCGCCGGTTCTTGCGGGATGACGTGGAGACGCTCATCAAGGGGAACTCCCTCAGTCCGACGCTGGTCAGGGAAGACGCACTGGAGGAATCGGTGCTCCGTCGCATCCGCCGCCGGCTGCACCAGCAAAGCATGGCCCGCCAGTCCTGGTACCAGGGAGTCGAGGCGGAAAAACGGGTGCGGATGCGCCTCTTTGGCCGCCGGCTGCTCTCCCTGCTGGCCCAAGAAGGTCCGCTGAGGCCGCGACGACGGCAGGTCCTCGCCGAGTCCTACCTGCTGGGCCGTGAGTACGCGGCCGAGATGGCCGGGCGAAGCTTGCCCCTCAAAGAAACCGTCGAGGCCTTCTTTTTCTTCCGGACCATGGTGCTGGACCTGGCCGAGCCTCGCTCTTGGAACCGCATACTGGAACTGGCCGACCAGGTGCTGATGGGTGTAATCGAGTCTTATCAGGAGCGCATGCCCCAACCAGAGCCCGCGGGGGCCGCGCGGTAACCCGGGCCCGCCCGAGCCAATCATCGAGGAGGTTTCGACTACGGCAATGGACCTGACCGACCGCAAGCTACTGAACTTGGTCCAGGGGCCCTTTCCCCTGGTTGACCGGCCTTTTCTGAAACTGGGCGAGGAGCTGGGAATCGGCGAGCAGGAAGTATTGGACCGGCTGGCCGAGCTGAAACGGCAAAACGTGCTGCGGCAGATCAGCGCCATTTTCGACACCCG
>CAJWBT010000198.1 GCA_913020235.1 uncultured Chloroflexota bacterium | reverse complement strand
GGCCCTCCTCGCAGTTGAACATCTCGATGCGGGTGCTGAGGGCGCACCCCAGCTCAGGAAAGAACACGGATTTGGCGAAGGCCCCACCGCTGATGGTGCCGCAGACCATGTTGCCTTCCTGGTCCAGCGCCGCCACGTGGGTGGTCCCTTCATCGGCCGCCGAGTCCACCCGGTCCGGCGCCGCCGCCGAGGCCACGCTGACCGCGGGCCGGGCCTTCTGCTTCGAATAGCGCCAGGCGTCGCCCTGGGGCGGCAGCTCCAGAGATGCCCTGTTGGGGTCGACAAGCTGGGCCCGTTCGGCGGCGTACTCTTTGGAGAGCAGTCCATCGATGGGCACTACAGAAAAGTCGGGATCACCGTAGTAGGCCTCCCGGTCGGCGAAGGCCAACTTAAGAGCTTCGGTGACGACGTGGATGTAGCTGGGGGTGTTGTGGCCCAATTGCCGCAGGTTGAAGTGCTCCAGGATATTCAAAACCTGCATCAGCATCGGCCCTTGGGTCCAGGTGTTGTGGCCCCAGACCTCGTACCCACCGAAGGAGGTCTTGACCGGCTCGTCGAATTTCGACTTGTAGGAGGCCAGGTCTTCCAGGCGGAGAATGCCGCCCACTCTTTGGGAGCATTCCACGATGGTCCTGGCGATGGGACCCTGATAGAACGCCTGGCGGGCAAACCGGAGGCCCTCATCACGCTGTCCCGGCCCGTTACTACCTGGGGGGACCATGCCCTTCAGCGTGCTGGCCAAGCCTGGCTGAACCATGAGAGAGCCGGGACGAGGCGGCACCCGGTCCTGGTAGAAAACGTCCCAGCCTCCGGGGGGATAGTTGTCGAACTGCTCCTGGGCGGCGGGGGCATTGAGGCGTCCCAGCATGTACTCGTAGTTGGGAATGCCCTGGTCGGCGTAGTAGATGGCTGGGGCGAGGACCTCACCGATGGGCTTGGTCCCGTACCGCTCCAGCAGGGAGATGAAGGCGTCCACAATCCCGGGTACGGTGAAGGAGAGGTGGGCCTGGCGGCCGGGGCCGGTGGGAATACGCTCCAGGCCCTGGGACTTGTAGAAGGCCGCCGTTGCCATTGCCGGCGCGACGCCCTGGCCGCTCAGAGAAAGGAGGTCTCCGCTGGCGGCGTGATACAGCATGAATACGCCCTCGGCCGCCAAAGAATAGGAGGCGATAGGCTCCACCACCGCTGCGGCAAAGCCCGCCGCCACCGCCGCGTCAAAGGCGTTGCCGCCACTCAGCAGCATCCTCATCCCGGCCATGGAAGTCAGGTAGTGGCCGCTGGAAATCACGCCATGAGTCGAGTAGACCACCGGGCGTCCGGTGGCTGGGAGTTTGAGGTCTCCTGTCTCCAGTTCGTAGGCCATTTGTTGCTGGACCATTTTCAACACCTTTAACGTGGGGATTGGATTGGTTTGGATTGCTGGCGGCCGGTGGGATGTCGACCCGAGCGTTCCCGATCGCCGGACAGGCCGGCGCTACGGCTCGTCGTGCCGGCGGCCTCGATGAATACGGCCATTCCATCATAGGCCCTGTTTATTGTCAACAGCGTTGCTCTCAGCCCAAGACCCAGCCGGGCTGCTCGCCGGTCGCCGGGGCAACGCCGAACGGGCGGCGGTGGTCAATGCCGTCAGCGGGGGGACGGATCGGGGCAGGGAGAGATGGCTGCCAACGCCGTGCCAAGCCTTTCGGAAGGTTCTTTGCGGAGTAGGTGGCAGGAAGGGATCAAGGGGGGGACCGGCCTAGACCGCCGGTCCAGATACAAACGAGGTTCTCTCTTGAGGGACAGTATCCGAGTCTGCCTGCTCAACTCCCTCGGAGGTGAGTTGTAAGTACTCAAGGCGCGTCTCGGGGTGGAGAAGAGGGGAGTCTTCAGCGGAAGGTTTTGGCAACGTACGCTATCAGGAGTGCTGCCATGAGGCCGGAGAAGAGGGTAAAAGAAATCTCGAGCCCGGCCCCGTCTCCGTCGATAAGCGCCCGGAGCAGTGCGACAACGCTCATACCGAGAAGGATCCCGATGGTGATCCCAACTGATATGATAGTAAGAACTCTGAGTCTCATGGCACCGGCCCGCGGACTGGTCGAGGGCGTTGTTCGCCATCTATCGAATCCGCTAGCCTTCATCATACCAATGCCAACAACCGGACGTAAACCCCGCTGGATGTGGATATTTGCGAGTTTGGGCGAGGGAGGGGCCGCCAGTTTTGCCGTCCACACGAATATCGTCAAAAGAGCGGGCCGGTCCTCGGCGATGAGGTCCGGCCTCTCCCGCGCCCCGGCAAACGGGGTTCACCTCACCTAGCCGCCCCCGAGCACGGCGATGGCCTCCACTTCCACCAGGAAGTCCGGGTCGGCCAAGGCGGCGACCACCACCATGGTGCTGGTGGGGCGCCCTTCGGCCGGCAAGAGCGCGAGGCGGGCCCGGCGTATTTTCGGCAGGCTCTCGGTGCCGACGACGTAGACAGTCGTTTTTACGATGTCTTTTAGAGAGCCGCCGGCGGCGCTTACGGCTTTCTCCAGGTTGGCCCAGACCAAGTGCATTTGAGCCTCGGCATCTCCCGCGTGAGCAGGTTTCCCGTCAACCGACCGGGGCACTTGCCCGGAGATGTACACGGTGTTCCCCACCTTGACCACGTGGCTGTACAGGTTGCTGGCCGGGGCTGCCATATCCGGCGGGTTGATGTACTCACGGTTCATTGGTTAGCCTCCTTCTGACTGAACGCATTGGTGCTGAACGCATTGGTGGGCCGTCGAGTGCCGGGGTGGCTGACTTGGCACCCCGGTCCTCACTGCAGCAAGGGCTGCACTTCCTGGACCAGTCGCTCCAGCTGGCCGGCCAGCTCGTTGGCGTCCCGAGCCCGTGGCTCCACCACCATGTAGGTCAAGCCGGCCTCACGGTAGCGCTCCAGGTCCTCGGCCACCTGGTCCGGACTCCCCCTCATCGGAAGCCGGAATTCGGGCAACGCTGCCCTGGTAATGTCCAAGCCTCCTCGCAGCGACACCTCGAAGCCGCTGAAGTCTTGGCCCGACTCTTCGCGTATTGTTTTGAGCCGCCGGACCACCCCGGCGATGTCCTCCGGGGACATTCGCATACCGTGCCAGCCGTCACTCAGCCGGGCGGCGCGGCTCAGCGCCCGGCCGGTGATGCCGCCGGTCCAGATAGGTGGGTGGGGAGATTGGACCGGCTTGGGGTACATGGTTACCCCGGACACCTGGTAGTGCTGCCCGGAGAACACGGGCTCGTCCCGGGTCCACATGCACTTCAGCAACCGGATGTGCTCGTCGGTTACCCGGCCCCGGTGGGCGTAGTCGGCCCCGAGCGCCGAGAACTCCTCTGCCATCCAGCCGACACCAACGCCCACGATGAGCCGGCCGCCGGAGAACACGTCCAGCGTTGACAACATCTTGGCGTTGAGCACCGGATGCCGGTAGGGGACCACCAGAACACTGAACCCCAGGTGGACCCGGCTGGTCACCGCCGCCAGGTAGGCGGCGGTGGTGACCGGCTCCAGGATGGCCTGGTCGGGGCGCAACGGGAACGTGCCGTCGGACCGGTAGGGGTAGCGGGATTGGGGGTCGGTGGCCAACGCCAGGTGGTCGCTTAGGAACACGCCGTCCAAGCCCAATTCGTCGGCCCGGCGGGCCAACGTAATCAGGGTGTCTGGGATGGCTAGTTGCCCGAGATTGGGCAAGATTACGCCGAATCGCATAATTCTCTGACCTTTCCGGCGAAGGATGCGTAGCCTGGTTCCAGCCTTGGCGTTGCTTGACACCCCTATGGGTGAATGCTACACTTCGGCCACGTCCCCCGCCCAAATTTTTGGTCGCGATAGTCTATTGAGCGCCGCCGCCTGGCGGCCGAACGGCGTACCCACCCGATTGAGGCGACGCCGATCCAACCCCTGCTTAGGAGGCTGCACCATGGCCCCCCAAATCATGAAGGGACTCAAAGATGTTTACCTGGATACCACCGAGTCCAGCTTCATCGACGGCCAGGAAGGTAAATTGCTCTATCGTGGCTATAATATCCACGACCTGGCGGAAAAGTCTACGTTTGAAGAAGTGATTTACCTCCTACTTTACGGTAGTCTGCCCAACACGTCGCAGCTCCGGGAGTTCGACGCAGTCCTCAAAGCCAACCGGCGCATCCCCGACGAGGTCATTCAGGTCCTGGACCTGGTGAAGGCCAGCCACCCGATGGACGCCCTCCGTACCGGTATCTCCGCCCTGGCCGCCTTCGATCCGGAGGTCACCGATAATTCAGCGGAAGCCACTATTCGCAAGGGACTCCGGTTGACCGCCATGGGCCCGACCATCGTGGGCGCCCACCACCGGCTGCGGCAGGGGCTGGAACCGGTGGCCCCCGATCCAGATTTGAACCACGCTGGAAACTTCCTGTACATGCTCTCCGGCGAGAAGCCGGACCAGGAGACCACTGACTTGCTGGACGTGGACTTCGTCCTCCACGCAGAGCATAGCGCCAACGCGTCGGCCTTCGCGGCCAGGGTTGCCGCGTCCACCCTGTCCGACCTCCATTCGGCGATTGTCACCGGCGTCGGAGTCCTCAAAGGTCCCTGGCACGGCGGCGCGGCCGAAGAAGTGATGAAGATGTCCCTGGAGATTGGCCATCCGGAGAACGCCGGGGAGTATTGCCGCAAGCTACTGGACAGCGGCGGGCGCGTCATGGGCTTCGGCCACCGGGTGTACAAGGCGGAAGACCCCCGGGCGCGGCACTTGCGGGCTCGGTCCAAGGCATTGGGCGAGAAAATGGGACACCCGGAGTGGTTCCAGATCCTGCAGTATTTGGAAGAAGAGGCGATGGTGCCTTACCGTTCCCGGGGCATTTTCGTCAATGTGGACTTCTTCGCCGGGTCCATTTACTACCTGCTGGGTATCCCCGACGACCTGTTCATCTCCATTTTTGCCCTGGGACGGATTCCCGGCTGGACGGTTCAGTGCGTTGAACAGTACAACGACAACATTCTGATCCGGCCGTTGCTGGAGTACACGGGAGA
>CAJWBT010000197.1 GCA_913020235.1 uncultured Chloroflexota bacterium | reverse complement strand
GTCCTCTTCGTTGTAGTTGATCACCTCGTCGGCCCCCAACTCCAGGGCCTTGGCCACCTTCTCCGCGGTGCTGGTGGTGGCGATAACCCTGGCGCCGATGATGTTCTTTGCGACCTGGATCGCCGCGGTGCCCACGCCGGCGGAGGCGGACAGAACCAGCACCGTCTCCCAAGGCTTAAGCCGGACGCGGCGCACCAACATGTTCCAGACGGGTAGGAAGGTGGTGGGCACGGCGGCGGCCTCCTCATAGGAGACCGAGTCGGCAATTATGTGGGCGTTGGCCGCCGGCACGGCTACCAGCTCAGCGTAGCTGCCGTCCATGGCGCTGCCCATGAAGCGAGGGCGAGGGCACAGGTCGTCCTGGCCGGCCAGGCAGGCCGGGCACTGCTGGCAGGTAGAGCGGGGGTTAACCACCACCCGGTCACCGGGCTTGAGCGCGCTCACCGCGCTGCCGGCCTCCACCACGTCGCCCGCGCAGTCGCCTCCCAAGATCAATGGCGGCGGAAATTCGCGGCGAAGCCCCCGGCCACCCTCCCGGGTGAAGAGGTCCAGCCGGTTCAACGCCGTCGCCCGGACCCGAACCTTTACCTGATGGGGATCGATCGCGGGATCGGGACGCTCGCCATAGGTCAAGACGTCCGGGCCGCCGTGGGCTTCGATGTAGACTGCATGCATAGCAACTGCCTCCCCGGTGTTTGAGCTATCAGCTATCAGCCGTCAGCTTTCAGCCTGTTGAAGGCAAGCTGCCGGCGGCAAAAGGCGCGGCGTCGGGGCCGAGCGTTAGTCTTGGTATTCACCGCCGAGGCTGACCAACCAGGCTGAACTCTCGGCGAACTTTGCGTCCCAGCGGTTTTGAGATGGTCACTCGGGACCTTGCCGTTAGGGCCTGCGTCCGAAGTAACAATCGTTGCACAGAAAGACGATGGCCAGGGCTTCCTCGTGGCTGCCGATGCGCCCGCACGAGGGGATGTCGCTGTCCTGGCTCCACGGTTGGTGGAACTTCCCTCCGCACATTTGGCACGAGGTCTGGTGCACTCCGTCCAGCACCTCCCCACAGATCACGCAGGACTCCTGTTCTAGCTCTTCATCCACCACGGTCTAGCCTTCACCTCGGCCCAGGATTTCCTTGACCAGCAGCCTTTCCTCCGTTGCGGTGGATACCTTCCGGTCCAGCCTGGCTTCCCGGAGACCCCGCAGGACCTGGCCCACCATCGGGCCGTCGGGCACACCCATCGCCAAGAGGTCCCGACCGCTCAGGACGGGAGCCACGAAGCGCAGGTCGTTCAGATATTCCGTCAGCCGGCAAGCCACGCCGGGTGAGCCGCTAATCCGGGAAACCGCGAGCACCGCGTCCGGGCTCGAACCCTCCACCATCGCTAGCAGCCGGGAACGGCGTAGGGAGGGGTCTGCCAGCTCCACCTCCCACCGCCTCAACGAAACGGTGTCCCTGACCACCTGCGCCCAGGGATTGGGCATGTTCAACCGACGAATCACGGCTTCCGCTTCTTCCGAAGAGAGGGGGTACGTCAGGGCTGCGAGGTAGACCAGGGAGCTGGTGTCGCCGGTCCGGTCCCCCCCTGCACCACCGTCTTCGGCGGAATCCACAGCGGCGGCCGCCGAAAGCAGCGCCGGGGCCTTCCCGCCTCCCAGGGCAGGGTGAATAGCAGCCATTATACCCAGGTCACAGGCACGTGTCAGCACCGGCCCCGGCCGGACCTCCTGGAGAATCCGGTCCAGCTCGTGCCGTAGGCGGTCGCCGGTAAGGGCCGCCAGGTATCCACTGGCGACGGCGTGCCGAAGCCGGGCCAGGGTCCGGCGTTCGATTCGGAACCCCAGCCGCTGTTCGTACCGGACGGCCCGAAGAATCCGAGTAGGGTCATCCACGAAGCTGTTGGGATGCAAGATGCGGATTAGGCCGCGGCGAAGGTCGCCGACTCCCCCATGCAGGTCCAGCACCTTCGGCCGGGTCTCTCCAAGGGGCAGGGCCAGCGCGTTCACAGCGAAGTCGCGCCTGGCCAGATCGTCTTGAATGGTACCCGGGAAGACCTGAGGCAGGGCCGCCGGCTGGGGATAGACCTCTCTTCGGGCAGAAACTACATCGACTCGGCAGCCGTTAATGGACAACGTTGCCGTTCCGAACCGGGGGTGGGTCAATACCCGCCCTCCCAGGTCCTCAGCCAACTGGCGTGCCAGCTCCGGCCCGTCGCCTTCCACCACGAAATCCAGGTCTCGGACGGGTGCGCCCAGCAGAGCGTCCCGCACCGGCCCACCTACCAGGTACACCGACAGTGATTGACCCGAGGCACGGTGGCGCAAGGCCCTCAGTGTAGACAGGTTCGCACCGCCCAAACTGCCTTCAAGGGCGTCCAGGAGAGCGTTGATATGCTGGAGTCGCGGCGTGAGAGGCCTCCCGTCGAAGGTATTATAGCATAGGGGAAGCGCTTCTCCGGCCATCTCAGGAGAGCTGCCCGGCGACCTTCCGACACGTTCAAGGCCTGCACCGGGCTGCGGCCGCGGGCCGGGGGTCTCGACCCAGCCGGACTTGCCGAAATGGCGAGTGAATCCCTCCATCTCATGGTGAACGCCGCTTTCATCGGATGCCGGTTTCGCCCTCCCCTCGTCGGGAAATCTTTGCAAATCCAGACCGGTGGAGCCACGGCGGCGGGCCCAGCCGTCTTTTTGACAACCATTCTGCGCATGATACAATCCAAATACGACGGCGTCCGGAGGCGATAATATGGCCGCAAACCCAATCACCACCTACTACGACTTTCGTTGACCTTTCGTGTACAATGCCGCCGTGTGGCTGGCAAAAGTGGAGGAAGCTTCCGGAGAGGACGTTGACGTTGACTGGCAACCGCTCTCGCTGGCCCAGGTGAACAGCAAAGAGGAGCCAGACTTCAAATACTGGGAGCAGCCCGGGGCGCTGGACGGCTCAGACAATACCCTTCTGGCCCACCGGGCCGGGCTGGCGGCTAAACGCCAGGGCAAAGAGCAGTTCAAATCGTTTTTCATGACCCTGCTCAGGGCACGCCACGAGGACAAAAAAGACTTGACCGACACGGCAGTTATGGAAGAGGCGGCGGGAAGAGCCGGGATCGACCTGGCCCGGTTCCGCGAAGACATAGCCGACCCTGACCTGCTGCGGGAGCTGGCCGAAAGTCATAACAGGGCCGTGGAAGAGTTCGGCGCCTTCGGGGTGCCCACCTTCGTTTTCCCCGGGGGCAAGACGGCGTTCCTCAAAATGTTTATCCCTCCCGACGATCAGGCGGTGGAGATGTACGACTCGCTCGTCAAAGTCATGGGCGAGTTTGCCTACGTTGGGGAGATCAAGCGTCCACAGCCGCCCTGGCCTCACGGAGTGCTCTAGGAGGAATTATTGGCGGCCGAGGAACTGGAAACCACTCTGGGTTTGACGTTCCGGAACCGGCAACTGCTTGAGCAGGCCCTGGTCCACCGATCCTCCGTCAACGAGCAGGGATGGTCGCCCACCGACTCCTACGAACGAATGGAGTACCTGGGCGACGCCGTTCTGGAGCTTGTGGTTTCTGAAGACCTCTACCGGCGTTTTCCCGACTTGAGCGAAGGGGCCTTGACCAAAGTCCGCTCCGGCCTGGTGTGCCGTGAGAGCCTGGCCCAGGTAGCCCGCCGGCTCAACCTGGGGGATTCCCTGGTGCTGGGTAAGGGCGAGGAGGCCACCGGTGGCCGTCTTCGGGACTCCACGCTGGCCGCCACCTTCGAGGCGTTGGTGGCGGCGGTGTACCTGGACCGAGACTTCGCCGAGGCCCGCCGGTTCGTCCTGCGAGTGATGGCTGAAGAGCTTGACGGGTCCTATCGGCTGGGTAGACCACCGGAGAACCCCAAGTCCAGCCTCCAAGAACACGTCCAGGGGCAGGGCCTGCCAGCTCCCCGCTACCAGATGGTATCCAGCGAAGGCCCTGACCATGAGCCGGTCTTCACCGTCGAGGTCCTGGTCGCGGGGCAGGTGATCGGTGTGGGTGTTGGCAGCAACAAGGCGGGCGCCGAGCGGACGGCGGCCGAGATCGCCCTGGTGCGGCTGACCTCGGAACCCGGCTGCGGCCCATCAGCCGAGGGCCCGGAGTAGGTCTGCCGGCACCGAATGCTTTCCTCACACTCCGCGCTCAAGTCATCTCAGGACCACCAACATGACCGCAGGGATCATCGGGGGCACCGGAAAATCAAATCAGAGCGTTTAGGAAGACTCCCATCGTGTCATTGGTACGAAAATGTCATGCTGAGCCAGCCGCAGCGGCGAAGCATCTGGGGCGGGGCGTCTCGTCCACTTCCCCAGATCCCTCGTCCTTCCCGCGAAGGACTCGAGATGACAGGGCGGTGCCCATTTTGGTGGGCCGTGGTGCTGGTGGCAACCAGCATGAACGATTCTGAGGAGCAGAGCGACGAAGAATCTCGTCGTTACGCTGAGATTCTTCGCTTCGCTCGGAATGACAGGCGGAGTGACAGGCGGAATGACAGGCACCGGGTTTGTTAGACGCTCAAAGAATGTGGATAGCTCTCCGTTCTCCAGCCGGAGGCGGGTGGGTTTTGTCTGAAACTTTGAAGGTCATTTGATGCTGGGGTTTTTCAAGCGCAACCGGGAAGAAACCAAGAAACGCACAGATGCGGCGGTCAAGCCCAGCCGGGAGCGCTGGTTCGGGCGCATCCTCAGCGTTCTCCGCTCCTCGCAACTGAACGAGTCGGTGTGGGAAGAGCTGGAGGAAATCCTGATCTCCTCCGACGTTGGCGTTGAAGCCTCCATGCGGATCGTTGAAGAGCTTCGGTCCAGGGTAAAGGATCACCGGCTGGAGAACGCGGACCAGGTGTTCGAGGACCTGAAGAAAGCCCTGGTCCAGGACCTGGACCTCGAAGGCCCGGACCCCGCGTGGCTGGACATCAGCGAGGAGGAAACGCCCTACGTCATACTGATGGTGGGGGTCAACGGAGTAGGCAAGACGACCAGCATCGCCAAGCTGGCCCACCACTTTCAGCAGACGGGCAAGA
>CAJWBT010000196.1 GCA_913020235.1 uncultured Chloroflexota bacterium | reverse complement strand
ATAATGCTTCTCTAGCCGAATACTCCTTTCCAGACGAATTGTCGATTCTACCTAGTTTCTCGTATATTGCTTGATACCCGGTCTGTCATTCCGGCCCTTCCGCGGAAGCGGGTTCCAGCTTGGGCTTCTCTGGATCCCGGCTTTCGCCGGGATCACGGGTGCGGGGAGGCAATGCAGCACAGTCTCACCGGTTAGAAGCTATTTCCAAGACAGCACGCTGGCATTTGAAATAGCCGCTAGGATCATCCGAATGGCCTGAGCGCCGATTACCGGAAGGAAGTAACAGCCGAAGGCGGACCGGGCATCCTGGGGAGCCTCGACTCGGGTGGGAGGGCCGAAACTGGCCGGGCCCTGGGGAGTTGGCCGGAGAAGCCGCGGCGGCAGGCAATTGGATAGGGCTCGCGGTGTGCCAATTATGGGCAAGTGAGATATCATGAATTAGCGGCAGCGCGAGCTGATCCGGGATAATGCGGCAAGACAAGGGGTTTCATGCCAGGCTCATCCGAGAATCGTGCTCATTCAACGCGTTCCGACGACAAGAGGCTCAGGTTTAGCCGCCGCCTCATCTTTCCAACCTTTGCTTTGATCACACTTTTTTCAGTGGCCCTCGGCGCTTGTAATGGCGCCGGCCCAACACCGACGGCGGCTCCAGCCCCCACCGCGATCGCCACGGCCACCATCGCCCCCGCTCCCACATTTACCCCAACGCCGGTTCCCGCAACCCCGACCGTGGCTTCCGTTCCCACGCCCGCTGCCACCGAACCCCCAACGGCGACGGCCGAGCCGGCCGCTCCCGCGGCCACGCCCCTTCCAACGCCCGTACCGCCGACTCCAGTCTTGATGCTGCAACTGCCCAACGTGGCGGACACGGTGGAGCGGGTGCGTCCCGCCGTGGTTTCCATTGTGTCTGAGGTTGTCACGAGGGACTTTTCCGGTACCCTCCGCTCCAGCTTCGGAAGCGGCACCGGGGTGATCTTTGACTCCCAGGGGCTCGTGTTGACCAACAACCATGTGATAGAGGGAGCGGTCGATATCACCGTCACGCTGGACGATGGCAGCCAGAAAGACGCTGAAATTATCGGCGCCGACCAACTCTCGGACCTGGCGGTGCTGCGGATGCCGGGCAACGACTATCCGTTCCTGAGCATGAACGAAGCGGCGCCACCCCGCGTCGGGGAATGGGTGATCGCCATAGGCAACGCCCTGGCCCTACCCGGTGGCCCAACTGTCACGGTAGGGGTAGTGTCGGCCCTGGGCCGGTCTATCGAGGCCTCCTCCGGTGTGACCCTCTACGATCTGATTCAGACCGACACGGTGATCAACCCCGGCAACAGCGGAGGTCCACTGATCAGCCTGCGAGGTGATTTGGTGGGCATCAACACCGCCGTGCAGCGTACCTCCCCCAGCGGGACGCCCGTGGAAGGCATCGGCTTCGCGATTAACATGGAGACGGCGGCCCAGGTGTCGGACCAACTAGTCCGGCTGGGCCGGGTTCGATGGGCCTGGATGGGGGTGATTCTGGCAGATTTGATACCCGAGGTTGCGGCAAGGGTGGGGTTACCCATCAGGGAAGGCGTGGTGATACAGAACACGATTATAGACGGGCCTGCCTACCGGGCGGGCATCGAGCCCGGCGATATCATACTGTCGGCGGACGGCCAGGAGGTAGCCACGGTCAGCGACCTGACCAGGTTGCTGAAGCAGCGGTTCCAGGCCGGCCAGGACATTGAAGTGGAGCTGTTCCGTGACGGTGCGAGGGACACCATCAGAATGACCCTTGGAGAAAGGCCCTTGGGTTAGGAACACAGCCGCCCGTGATCGAGCCAAGAGTTTGATGCCAGGCCGTACCCCCTTTACGAAGGGGGGACTACAGAGGGGTCTTCCATGGCGCCGGTGGACCTCCCCTAAATCCCCTCCTTCCCAAGGAGGGGACTTGGTTGCGGACGCGGGTCATCGCTCCCATGATTGGAGTCTTAGTTCTATGGGCGTTGAGCACGGCAAGCCGTGACCCTACCCCCAGAACACGGCTTTGCCCTAGAATTGTCATTCCGAGGAGCGAAGCGACGAGGAATCTGGTGCGGGGTTCCACCATGGGAGCCTGGACCCAGCACCCCAGACCCCTCGCTTCACTCGGGGTGACATATTCCAGCGTACTCTTGATGCAAGGCCCCCAAGAACACGGTCAGGCGCACCTACAGTTCGGCTCCGTCATCGTCAAGGAGCACCACGGGCAGGCCGAGCTCTCGCAGGCCAGGCTCTACCGCCTGGCGGTCACCCACCACCAGGACCTTGAGCTGCTCGGGGAATATCCTCTCCGCTCCGATCCGTTGGACCTCGGCCAGGGAGACCGCCTCCACCCGGGATCTCACCGTCCGAAAGTAATCGTCGGGCAGGTCGTATAGAGTCAGTTGGACAAGGTGGCCCAAAACCTGTCCGGGCCGCTCGAAGCTGGCCGGGTAGGCCCGCAGCATTCCCGCCCTGGCCTCTTCCAGCTCTTTCTGGCTGATGGGCCGATCCGAGTGGAGATCGTTGAACTCCCGCAAGGTCTCCGCCACCGATTCCTTGGTCACTGCGGTGTGGACGCTGCCTCCGGCGAGCAGCAACGATGGGCCCCGGTGCCACTGCACGTATGAATGGTACCCGTAGCTATAGCCCTTCTCCTGACGCAGGTTCAGATTCAGGCGTGCCTCGAACTGTCCGCCGAAGGCGGAGTTGAGTAAAACGAAGCCGAGATAGTCCGAATGATGCCGGGGTATGGTGGTCTGAAGCACCCGGATCACCGATTGGGCTGCCCCCGGCCGGTCCACCAGGTAAATAGTGGCGTCGCCGGCCTTGCCATTCGAGGCAGGTACCGGGGGTGCGTCGACCCCCGATTCGGCTCGCCAATCCCCCAGAGCGGCCTCGGCCCGATCCCGGACATCGGCGAGGGTCACGTCCCCTGCCACGATAAGCGTCGCGGAGGCGGGGTTATAGGCCCGCCGGAAATGGGATATCACGTCGTCCGGGGACAGCGAGCCTATTGCGGCTTCGGTGCCATGGATTGGGTGGCCGTATCCGGTAACCTGGTCGAACATAAGGCCCGAAACCAGGCGCTCGGCCACGGCGGTCGGATCGTCCTTGCTCCGGCGAAGGTCGGTCAACCCCTCGCGGCGCACCCTCTCCAGCTCGTGCTCGGGGAATGTGGGGTGTTTCACAAGGTCGGCCATCAGCTCCAAGGCGGACGGCCAGTCCTTCGACATAGTTTCGGTGACCAGCAGCGTGTGCTCCCGGCCCACCTCGACAGAAATTCGTGCGCCCAGGAATTCGAAAGCGGCCGCGATTTCCTGGCTGGTGCGGGACGAGGTCCCTTCGGCCAGCATCTCGGCTGTGAAGCTGGCCAGTCCGGGAAGCTCAACAGGGTCGGTGGCTGCTCCGGCCCGGAGCATGAGCGCGAAGGCGACAATGGGAAGTCTTGGCTGCTCGATCACCGTAATCTTCAGGCCGTTTTCCAACCGGAGGTGTGATGGCTTCGGTGGCGTGAAGGAAGGTTCCTCCGCCGGCTGGGGCATGGACTCCCGGTCCACGGCAACGGAAGTAACGGCGGGCTGGAAGGAGTCCTCGGGCAATACCCGCAGCCTTACCTGCCGGTGATTCAGCACCGTTTGGCCGACCCGCAAGATGTCTTCCTTTTGGACGGCCAAATACCGGTCCAGGATGGAGTTAATCAGGCCTGGGTCGCGGCCGAATATGTTGAAATGGTTCAGCTGGTCGGCACGGCCTCCGAATCCACCGATCCTGGCCAACTGGCGAAAGTGGGCGGCGCTTATCCGGTTCTTGATCCGGGTCATCTCATCGTCGGTGGGAGGCTCTCGCCAGAGGCGCTCCACCTCGGCGTCGGTCGCGGCCTCCACTTCAGCGAGGTCGTGACCGGCCGCCGCCGTGACCTGGATGACGAACTGCCCGGCTATCTCCGATGGGTGGTAGCGAATGTGCGCGCTCTGGGCGATCTGCTTCTCATAGACCAGGGACCGGTGCAGGCGAGAGGTGATGCCGTCAGAAAGAATGGCCTGAAGAAACTCCAGTGGCGCGTCGGCGGCGTCCAGGTCGGGCGGGGTGGCCCAGGCGATATACAGGCGCGGTAGGGAAACCTTGTCCCGCATCTCCAGCTCAGCCCGGCCAGCCAGGGCGGAGTCGAGGTGTCCCTTGCGAGGCAAAGCCGGCCCCGGAGGCAGGTCCCCGAAATAACGGTTGACCAGGTCCAAAGTTTGGTCCCGCTGGAAATCTCCGGCGATGGCCAGGCTGGCGTTGGAAGGGGAGTAAAAGCGGCGGAAGAAATCCTTGACGTCCTCCAGGCTGGCCGCATCCAGGTCTTCCTGGGAGCCGATGGTCATCCAATGGTAGGGATGAGGCATCGGAAACACGGTCTCTTGAAGGCGCCAGTACGCCATGCCGTAAGGGCGGTTTTCATAGGTTTGACGCCGTTCGTTCTTCACCACGTCGCGTTGGACGTCGAAGCGCTTCTGGTCCAGGGCTTCCAGCAAGAAGCCCATTCGGTCGGATTCCAGCCACAACGCCAGCTCCAGGTAGTTGGAGGGCACGTCCTCCCAGTAGTTGGTCCGGTCCGACGTGGTGGAGCCGTTGAGGTTGGCCCCGGCCTTCTGCAGCGGCTCGAAGTAGCTCCGGTTGTGGTGCTTGGAGCCCTCGAACATCACGTGTTCAAAAAGGTGGGCGAATCCGGTGCGGCCTATCTCTTCGTCTTTGGAGCCGACGTGGTACCAGACGTTGACCGCCACCAGCGGGATTGAATGGTCCTGGTGCAGGATGACATCGAGTCCGTTGGAGAGGGTGACTTTCTCAAAAGAGATATTCACCATCAGGTGCCGGGAATCCGGAGGGGAACGGGCCGGTCCTTCTGGTTGGCTGAAATCTCGTCAACGTTCCATAGGCGGGAAAAGTGGAAGGCCCGAGGGCAATGGGGGTAGGCTTCCGTCACCTCGATAAGCATTCCCTGGAGGTAGTTGGACCGGTCGTCGAGTTCGTACAGA
>CAJWBT010000195.1 GCA_913020235.1 uncultured Chloroflexota bacterium | reverse complement strand
GCCAAACAGGACCTTCCCAATTTACCGATGAAGAGACCGCCAGAGAAACCCTGGGCACCACCGGCACCGTGGCTTCCGGCAGAATGTCGGTGACGTTCGCCATCGAGATGCTTAGAAGGTATTTTGGCGGCGACGTGTTCAACCATACCGGGATGGTAGACCTGAGGTTCTTGAGGCCGGTCCGCCCCGGCGACACAATCACCTTTTCGGGCAAGATCACCGACATTTCCAGGGAAGCCAACGGCAGCAAAGTGTCGGTTGAAATCAACGTGCAGAATCAAAAAGGAGACACTACCGGGGTCGGCAAAGGCAGCGCGACCGTTCCCAACGCTTATCTACCCGAGGAGGAGTAACCGCCGCCGCCCGCGGCCAATTGAAACCCGGTGTCGCCTTACAGTCCGTGGCGCTTGCTTCCTGATGCCCGCAACCGATCACGCCTGACTCGGTTCACCTGCCCCCGCCCAGCCTCACGGGGCAGGATGACCCGGCCACAACCTCTTAAGTCCTACATTGGCAAACTTTGCGCCGATTAAATCCCCCTCGGTCCCCCTTTTAGAAAGGGGGAGACAGGGGGATTTCTTTCGATGCCTTGGACTGAGTCTAGCTGTCAAAGTGACGATCAGTAACCACGCCTGCACAACAAATATGGCGAGGGCTGTCGCCCTGAGAATGGCGCTTAACGCAGCTTCCCCCTTTTCGTTCTCGCGGTCGCTCTCCATGGCGCGCCAGATCATAAAGCGCATTTGGCAGAGTATTCTAGCCAAGTCACCAAGTCCCAAGTGTCCGACACCTTCCACTCCAACCGAGACTCCAGGTTGGGATTACTAAACGACAAATCCCGGAAAATGCTCCACGCTGTAACATACGGCGGTTTTGCGCTATAATCACCTGCGGCCACGCAAATCGTCGTGTGAGGAAAGAAGGGCTGATACCCATATATGAAGATATTTTTTGATGTGGACTACACGATTCTGGGGCTGGATGACAGCCTCCGACCCGGTACCAAGGAGAACTTTGAAAAGCTGATAAGCGACGGCCACGAGGTGTATATCTGGTCGGGCATGGGGGAACGGTGGGAAGTGGTGGAGAAGCACGAGCTGGGCCCCATGGTCAGCGGGGTCTACGAGAAGCCCACCCACCATTTTCACGAGCGGCTGGAAGAGTTGAAGGTCCCCTTCCTGCCGGAGTTTGTGATCGACGACTACCCTGAAGTGGTGGCCGCCTTCGGAGGAGTCTGGGTGCCACCCTACTTCTTCAAGCGCAACTTCGACGAAGAGATGGACCGGGTCTATAAGATCGTCTGCGACTTCAACAAGACCGGCACCTCCGAGGACCGGCAATTCCGGGCGAAAGGCTCCACAGTCCCCCTGATCTAGGGCACCGCCATGCCCATCAAAGTGCTGCCGCCTGAGCTGGCCATCAAGATCGCCGCCGGAGAGGTGGTGGAACGGCCCGCGTCGGTGGTCAAAGAGCTGCTGGAGAACTCGGTCGACGCCGGGGCCTCCCAGGTTATCGTTGAGATTAAGGCCGGGGGAGTGGAACAGGTCCGGGTCACCGATGACGGCCAGGGCATCCTCGCCTCCGAGGTGGAGTTGGCCTTCGAGCGGCACGCCACCAGCAAGCTGGTCACCGCCGAGCAGCTGGAGGCCGTGGCCACCCTTGGCTTCCGGGGTGAAGCCCTCCCCAGCATCGCCGCCGTTTCTCGTTTGACCATGACCACCCGCTCCCACCAAGCCGAAGCAGGCCGTCAGGTGGAGCTGAAGTGGGGCCGGCAGGTCCGGGCCGGCGCTCAGGGATGTCCTCCCGGCACCTCGGTCGAGGTGTCCGACCTTTTCGGGAACCTTCCGGTCCGGCGCAAATTCCTCAAGACCAGTTCCACCGAGGCTTCCAGGGTCCATGAGCTGGTGGCCCGCTACGCCCTTGCTTTCCCCGGCATCCGCTTTCAGCTTATCGTGGACGGACGCTCGACGCTGGCCACTCCGGGCAACGACAAACCCCGGGAGACCTTGCTGGCGTTGTACGGCGCCGAGGTGGCCGGGGCCATGCTGGAGGTGAGTGGCGAGGACCCGGAAACCGGTTACCGGGTGGATGGGTTCGCCGGCCCGCCGAGCCTGCACCGGGCGAATCGCAGCTACATGACCCTCTTCGTCAACCGGCGGTGGGTCTACAGCCGTATGCTGTCCTATGCCCTCGAGGAGGCCTACCATGGCCTCCTGCCTGACAGGCGCTATCCCCTGGCGGTCCTCAACCTGGGCATTCCCTACGGCGAGGTGGACGTGAACTCTCACCCGGCCAAGCGGGAGGTCCGGTTCCACCGGGAAGGCAAGGCGTTCTCGACGCTCCAACGGGCGGTGCGGGCCGCTTTGGTGGCCGACTCGCCTGTCCCCCAGATACACACTCCCACGGGCCGGCCGTGGGGCATGGCGCCGGGTTCGCAGGGTTCTCCAGGCACGGTCGAAAGAACGGGCTCGTTTTACCCCAGGAGCGCCTTCACCGGCCAACGGCAAGACAACTTCGCTCCCGCCGACGCCGCCGCGCCGCGGCAAGACCTGCCGGCCCTCAAGGTGGTGGGACAGGTCAAGCTGACCTACATCGTGGCGGAAGGACCCGAAGGGATGTTCCTGGTGGACCAACACGCCGCCCACGAGCGGGTGTTGTTCGACCAGATTCGGCGGATGGCCTCGGAGCGTTCCGTTCAGTCGCAGCCGCTGTTG
This sequence comes from uncultured Chloroflexota bacterium, assembly GCA_913020235.1. Next base: position 2,324 of record CAJWBT010000195.1, on the reverse strand, counting down.
GAGCCCGTTACGGTGGAGCTGACGGCCGGGCAGGCCGGGGTGCTCAAAAGCAACGCTGAGTTTCTGGCGTCATACGGGTTCGAGGTGGAGTCCTTCGGGGAGAACGCCTACTTGCTGCGGTCAGTGCCCAGCCTCTTGACCAGCCAGGACCCGGCCCAATCCCTGGTCAATGTCCTGGACATGGTGGCCTTCGAAGGGCTGCTACGCCAGCAAGAGGACATCCTGGCCGCCTCGATAGCCTGCCACAGCGCCATCCGCGCCGGAAAGCCTCTGACCGAGCCCGAGATGCGCGCCCTGCTGGAACAGCTGGAGGCTACCGACAACCCCCACACCTGCCCCCACGGCCGCCCAACCATGCTTCACTTCAGCTCCTACCAAATGGACCAGGAGTTCGGCCGGCGCTAACGGCGGGCGGCTCAGCGGCTATCCAGCAACACCATAGGAGGCCGCTCTTGGCCCTTCGACAAGCTCACCACGAACGGATTTTCCCCGTTCGTGGTGAGCTTGTCGAACCATAGCAACTGGTTATTGGATAGGCTCTTAGAGCACCTGCCAGTACCGCCGCCCCTCGGCGCGCACCACCCGTCCGAACCCGCTGTGGTGACAGATGGCCATTGCGGCGTTCTCCGCTTCCGCCCGGTCCACCATGCGCGTCCTGGTTTGCACGGCGAGGGCGGGGTCCGAGTCGAAGCTGAAGACCCAATCGGTCTCGGTAACCTGGGCCGGACTGTGGAACACGTCGCCCATGATCAGGGCGCGCTCCCCCGCCGAAACGATGGCCAGGCTCATGGAGCCCGGCGTGTGGCCCGGAGTCGAGATGGCCGTGACCTCGCCGGTCAGGGGGTGGTCCCCCGTCAGGAGGTCGAGGACGCCCAATGTCTTCAGGGGGCCGATCGTCTCTTCCCAGAACTTGAATCCGAAGATTTCCTCGTCCCGGGGCGATAGGAACATGTCCCAATCGGCCTGGTGGGCGACGTACCGGGCCTTGGGGAACGTTGCGGCGGAAGTGGGGGTTCCGGGAGTCAGGTTCCAGCCCACGTGGTCCGGGTGCAGGTGGGTAAGGAACACGGTGTCCACGTCTTCGGCCCTTAGCCCGGCGGAGCCAAGCTCCTCCATCAAGCGCCCATCTTCGCCACCGGCAAGGTAAGCGACGGTGCCCGGGTTGGAAGCGTTGCTGCCGAGACCCGTGTCCACCAGGATCGTGCGGCCCTGGGAGCGGAGCAGGTAACACTCGAAATGAACGCGCAGGTTGTCGGTCCCGTCGAACCCCTCAGGGTATTGTTGTTGGTAAGGGGTCCATGCTTCAGCCGGAACGTTGGGGAAGGTCTGGTTCAGAGGCAGAGCCGACTCGGCATCGTGCAGGACCAGGATATCGACATTTCCTATTGAAAACCTGGTTTGTGGCATTGTTGGCCCCTTTCGCCCCACGGACCCACGTCGAAAAAGGTTTCTTCCCGGAACCTCCGAGCCGATTACTTGAGGCCGGGACCGGCCCCGCCTGGACTCCGGAGAAACCGATCCATGGCACGCGGGCCTGCCCAAGGTGGCCTGGAAGGGAAGAGATGCCCGGCTGAACTGGGGGCCTGCCCCGCATCCGAACACCGCGCTCATCGCGGAAACGCTCCGCGCTGGGCATCAGGGGCAGGCAACCCTTGAACCGGGTAAAGGCTCGCTAGCCCTGCCGGCGGCGAGGGTCCAGGCGGGGGTCGCTGGCCGGATGAAAGATAGAATCCTCCCCCGGAAACACCTCGGACATGTCGGCGGTGGAGCCGCTCTTGCGACGTCCCATCCAGGCGAGAGGTGAGGAAACGGCGGCCAGGGCGGCCGCGCCCAGTCCCAGCTTGGTCAGGAAGCTCCGGCGCGATTCACGGGCGTTACTCGGTCCGGCGGTCTCTTTCGGCACGCTCAACTCCTGGGGCTTGTTTATCGCGGAGTCACCGGGCCGCGGATGCCTCTTCGTGGGCCGGCGTCCCGGTGGCTCACCCTTGGTTACAGTGGATGCTTGGTATTGTACCCGGATGGTCGCGAACTGATTTTACTCCCTGGCTCAGATTTTGCAAGTGTAGCGATGGCAATCAGCTATCAGCTGTCAGCTATCAGCATGGTAACCGTCGGTCCGAACCCAATATTTGTCACCCTGAACTCTTCGTCGCTTCGCTCCTCAGTACTGCTGGCCGCGAAATCATTATTGGCAGGGTACCTGGCCCTCAACCAACCAGGCGCTGACCGCTGACCGCTGACCGCTGACCGCTACCCGTGGCCCGCGTCTTCCAGGACCATCCTGGCCACCCGGCGGCCCAGGCGCACCGAGTAGTTGGTGCCCC